>JAEZRB010000091.1 GCA_023412975.1 Bacteroidota bacterium
GCCTGGATGATAGCCCTGGATATTCAGAATCTTCTTGGGATAAAAAATACGGATGCGTTAAGCCGACGCTATGACCCGGCTGCCCGTCAATGGGTCTACAAAAAATCTTCAGGTTTTGTGCCGGTGATCACCTACCAGCTGGATTTTTGAGTATTGAAAAGTGTATCCTTTTTGTTAGGCCGTTTCTTATAATGCTGATAATGTCATCACTTACTTACTCATCATCTCTACTACGCCCGACCAGCCATCAGGCACGCCTTTTTGGAGGTAACGTGTAGCATTTTGACAAAAAAATGCAGCGGTCTGATCAGCCGGGTTTAGTTCCGTGACGGATTCAAAAGCTTTTATTGCCGATGCAAAAGAACGGTTCAGGTAATCCTGCATACCCTCGTTGAAAAGAGAAAGAGTGTTCTCTTTAATCTTTATTTCTTCTTCGGGGCTTCCGCTAAAACATTCATGGATACCTATCGGTTCCTGTTTACCCTTTACCTGTACCTGGCCCAGGTACCTGAGTTTAAACGTTGGTGAATCCTGCAGTTGCTGCAGCGTGGCATCGCTGAGCAGGATATCGGCCTTATAGTATTTTGTCAAACTTTCAATGCGCGATGCGGTATTAACGGTATCTGATATGGTTGTTGCATCCAGCCTGTTTTTATCGCCGGTGATACCCATGACCAATGCACCGGTATGCATGCCAATACCGATGCGGATCGGTGGCTGGTTGTTGAGGCTTCGTTTGTGGTTGAATCCAACCATACTTTTTTTCATTTCCACAGCAGCCGACAAGGCATCCATCGCGTCACCGGGAAAAAGGGCCATGATGGAGTCACCAAGATACTGGTTGATAAATCCATTGTGTTGCCTGATGATGGGGCCCAGGGTTTCATTGTAATCGCAGACAAAGCGAAATGTTTCTTCGGGACTCATCCTCTCAGAGAGCGAGGTGTAGTCGCGGATATCGGTAAAAAGTACAGTCACTACTTTTTCTACCTGGTCGCCTAGTCTCACATCTGTGATCACATCATGACCTAAAGAACCGATGAATTCATATGGGACAAACTTCCCCGCCACTTCATAGATCTTGCGCATGGCTTCTTCTCTTTCGTGAGCTTCACGGATATTTTTTTCGTACAATAGGGCGCTTTCGATAGCGGAAGAAGATTGAAGGGCCAGTGTAGTTAGGAATTTTAGATCGGCAGCGGCGTAATGCATAGGTTTTTCACTGGCAAGAATAATCGCGCCCATCACGCGGTGTTTTACCTTCAGCGCTGTGTACATCACCGATTGAACAGAAGGATGTATAATGCCGGATTCTTTCAACAGGCTGAGATCACTCATGATATCGGACATGCCACTTAATCCGATCTTCAGCATGCGGCTTGCATTGGCGACGACACGCTCTTTGTTAAACAGGTCTTCGCCGGCAGTGGCCGGTACATCCAGTTGCTTATTGGTTTCATCCCAAAGGGTCACTATAGCACTACCCTCGGGTTTGAGATGCATGGCCTCCTGTACAGTGATCTCTGCAATTGCTGTAGGTCCGATGGCCTGTGCAAGTTTATCTGAAAAATTGAAGACCATGTTCACTTCCTGGTAAAGCGACAAGACCTCGGCTCCCAGTTTTTTTCGTTCTGTTTCTTTTTTTGCCAGTAATGAAAGCAGCGAAGCAATGGACGCGGCTTTATCATTACCAATCACCCACCCCAGGTTTTCATCCTCGAGTAATATCGGCCAGCGATGGGCGCTGTCCAATGAATCTTTTCCGGCAATCAATTTACCCTGGTCGTCTTCAATGCGGATATCGCCGTTCAACTGGTTGATCAACGACAATACCGATGCGGGGTCGCCGGTTTTTTTACCGATAATATGCTTAAGATTTATCCTCGCCATGAGTTATCAAAGAAGCTGCTAAATTTTAAAAAAACAAATCAAAGGCCCAGCACATCTTTTGCCTTTTGCAGGATCATTTCCGGATCAAAAGGTTTGGTCATATACACATCAGCGCCAACCTCCTGGCCTTTTTGCCTGTCGAGTTCCTGCCCCTTTGCGGTGAGTAGAGCGATGTATACATCCGTTAATTCGAGATCTTTCTTTACTTTCTTACAGACATCCATGCCGTTCATGCGTGGCATCATTACGTCAAGGAATACAAGCTGTGGTTTCTCTCTTTGAATCATGTCAAGTGCCACTTCCCCATTTTCTGCAGTCAGGAATTCTACGCCTTCATCTTCCAGCTCTTCGAGTGTCTGTTCGATAAGCATCCGGATATGCGCTTCATCATCCACGATTAAGATTTTTTTCTCCATGTGTTGTTGTTTTCTATGATTCCAGACTGGCTGGAATGTTGTGATTTTTATATTTCCTTAGCTGATTGTATTGCTCATTTATTGATAAATCAGGAACAGTACGTTTTCCAATCCTTTTTCGAACCTCAATGATTTTACGATCTCCTGTTTATCGGAAAGAACCGAATTCAGGATGATTATGTCTGGTTGCGTTTTGATCGCTTTTTCAAACAATTCCTTTCCATCTGATTCCACCACCTGGTAGCCTTTTGCCTGCAGTACATCGGTCAGCGAGCGCACAGCAGTCGTGTCTTCATCCACCACCATTACTTTTTTCTTTGACTTACCCTGTTCGATCAGGTTGCCTACTTCTGCGAAAAGCTCAGCCGTATCGATAGGCTTGGTAAGATAGCGGTCGACACCAATGCGGTATCCTCTTGCCTTGTCCTGAACGATAGATAGTACGATGATCGGTATATCCATGGTCTTGGGATCGTTCTTTAAAATGGCCGCCACATCAAACCCGTTCATTTCAGGCATCATCACATCCAGGATCACCAGGTCGGGACGGTGCTGACGTATCCTGGCCAGCGCTTCTTTACCATTGCTGGCTTCTTCTATCAGGTAACCGGCCTCTCCCAGCTCCTGTTGTAAAAGCGAACGGATGGAATCATCGTCATCCACCACAAGGATGGTCGCGTGATTGCCATTGAGTTTGAATTTGGATTGTGCCATCTGTTCCTTCAATTGCTTCACCAGGTCATCCAGGTGGATGGGTTGTGTCGACGAAGCTTGTTTTGGAATGGGAAGGGCGAAATAGAAAGTGCTTCCTTTTCCCAGTTCACTTTTCAGCCAGATACGTCCCTGGTGATGTTCAATGATCTCTTTACAGATCGGAAGTCCGAGTCCCGTGCCCTTTGGTTTGTCGGTCAGGGTATCTCCAACCACCTGCTTGAATTGTTCAAATACTGCGGCATGATCACCAGGGGCGATACCGATACCTGTATCAGCAATACCAGTGATGATCTCTCCTTTTTTGGCACTGATGCTACAGGTGATCGTTCCGGAGGGCGTAAATTTTACCGCATTGGAGATCAGGTTTACCATTACCTGTATAAGCTTGTCGCGGTCGCCATGAACTAAAGGCAGTTCATCGGGTATACTTGTTTTCAGTTGAAGGTTCTTTTGTTCAAATAATGAAGTGGTTGCGGCGAGAGCCCGTTCGGCAACTTCCTGCATCGACACGGTTTCCATATTCCACTCCATTTTACCCGCTTCAATTTTTGCCAGGTCAAGTACCTCGTTGATCAGGTTGGTCAGGCGCTCACCTTCCGAAACAACTACTGCCAGGTTATCGCTAACCTGCTGAATGGTTTTGTCAATTTTTGCATCGGATTTATCCGTGGCGGGAAATATTTTTTCTTCCAGTCTTTTCCGAATGATCTTGGCAAATCCCAGCACTGAAGTGAGAGGGGTTCTTAATTCATGGCTGACGGTGGAAAGGAAAGCGCTCTTCGCCTGGTTGGCCTTTTCCGCAGCCTGGCTGGCTTCTTCGGCCTGTTGTTTTGCGAGCGTTACCTCTTCAAACAACTGCGCTTTGCGCAAGGCCACACCGACTGATGCCGCGATCGTTGATAAAAGCCGCTCATCGTTTTCATCAAAGCGGTTTTCGCTTTCTGTACTTTGAACACTGAGCACCCCAATGATCTCGTCTCCCACAGGAATAGGTACACCCAGGTAAGAAGCAGCAGGAATACCCAGCCGCTGAACACCAAGCTTGATAGTCAGTTCGTCCACATCTTTATTGATCAAGAGCGCCTTGCCTGATAAAATGATCTGTGAAGTAAGACCCTCTCCAAGTCGCATGGGTGTAAGTTCATCGCCATACTGGTAGGGGAAATAGATGATCTTACTGACAGGGTTTAGCAGGGCGAGGTATACAATATTAGCTTTGAACTGGTCACGCAACTGGTCACCAACCAGTTTGATAAGCTCTTCGGGATTAAGTTGCGAAGCCAGTGTCTGGCTGATATTGTTTACGGTACTTAATTCAGTTGCCCTTTGTTTTGTTTCATCCAGCAGGCGGGTTGTTTCGTCAAACAAACGCGTATTCTCAAGCGCTACAGCCATACTGCTGGTAAGCGCGGAAAGCAGGCCCAGCTCGGCCTCCGTGAAGGCATTTTCTTTATCGAGGTTTTGCAGACTTACCGAACCACGCACAACACCTCCAACTAGCATGGGTACAAAAACCGCGGACTTTGGAGGCTGACCAATAGTCACACCGGTACCACCATATTTTTTTGCTGTTTCAAGGTAGTTTTCATTTATGATCAGTGGCTTTTGCGTCTCAATCAGTCGCCTATTGGCCCAATTTAAAGGACGTGGTTCACTAAATTTACGTATACCTTTTTCAATGGCATATCGCCATACTTCATTGCCTGCTTCAAGTTCAAATGTCCGAATGAGTACGGTTTGTGTGTCGAAGAGTTCGCAGAGTTTCTCTCCCACCAGTTCATAGATCGCAGAGGATTTGAATTCTTTCACCAGTCCTTCCTGCACATTGTTGATCACCGCGAGCTCGGCTTTTCTTTGCTCGGTTTCCTTCAGCAGCATTTTGGTTTCGTCGAAAAGTCGGGCACTCTTCAAGGCTACGCTCATACTGTTGACGAGGGTTACCAGCAGGCTAATGTCCGATTCGGAGAAAGCATCTTCCTGGTCGATATTCTGCAGGCTGATCACACCGGTTACTTCTCCGCCTGCCACCAGTGGCACCAGCACAAGTGATTTTGCAGCTTGTCCAACGATGACCGTATTATCATATTGTGAACGTAGCTTCTCAACTTCTTTGTTGATAACCAGCAGCTGACCCGTACGAATCACATGCTCTCTAAAGCCTTTTGGTGACCGGGGTCCAAGCAGGGTACGATCTCCTTTTTCGTAGGAGTATTTGTCTTCAATAAGGTTGGTTTTTTTATCATATGTTACAATATCAACAACCTGTGCATTGAAGATCTCACGCATTTTATCACCTACAAGATCATAGATGCCCTGCATATCCATTTGTGCAACCAGGCTTTCCTGCACGCTATTGATTACCGCCAGTTCAGCGTTTCGCTGTTCGGTTTCTTTTAATAAACGGTTGGTCTCATCAAAAAGCCTGGCACTTTCAAGCGCCACGCTCATGCTATTGGCAAGTGTGGTGAGCAGGCTGACATCGGAGTCGGTAAATGCATGTTCATGATCCAGGTTTTGCAGGCTGATTATGCCATTGACCTTGCCGCCAGCCAGGAGGGGATAAAAAATTTGGGATTTGGGAAATTCACCGATCAGCAACTCATTGTTGAAATTTTTGCATTCTTCTTCAATGTTTTCATTGTGCAGGAGCATCTCACCAGTTTCTATTACATGCTTCCTGAAGCCTTTTGGTTCACGCGGACCCAGTAAAGTCCTGTCTCCTTTTTCAAAAGCGTAACGATCTTCAATCAGGTTTGACTGGCGATCATAGGTAACAATGTCAATTACCTGGGCATTGAAGATCTCGCGGATCTTTTCACCCACCAGTTCATAAATTCCCTGGATATCCATTTCTCTTACCAAACCATCCTGCACACTGTTGATCACCGCCAGTTCTGCATTTCTTTGTTCAGTTTCCTTGAGCAGGCGTTTTGTTTCATCAAAAAGCCGCGCACTTTCCAGTGCAATACTCATACTGTTGGCCAGGGTATTGATAAGCCTCACATTGGAATCGGAAAAGGCATTTTCATGATCTATGTTTTGCAGGCTGATGATGCCGGTGACATTGCCACCCGTGATCATGGGGACCATCACAAAAGATTTGGCTTCTTCGCCAACGACTACAACATTATCGTATTGCTTACCGACTTCACTTGCATTTTCATTGATCACAAGTTGATCGCCCGTCTCGATGATATGTTTCCTGAAGCCTTTTGGTTCACGCGGACCTAATAAAGTCCGGTCTCCTTTTTCATAAGAGTATTTATCTTCAATAAGGTTCGACTTCCTGTCATAGGTTACAATATCGATCACCTGTGCATCGAAAATTTCGCGAATCTTTTCTCCCACCAGGTAGTAGATACCCTGGATGTCCATTTCCCTTACCAAACCATCCTGCACACTGTTGATCACCGCCAGTTCAGCGTTTCGTTGCTCAGTTTCTTTAAGCAGGCGATTGGTTACATCAAAACGACGGGCACTTTCCAGGGCCACGCTCATACTATTGGCCAGCGTGGAGAGCAGGCTTACATCTGATTCGGAAAAAGCATGCTCTTTGTCGATATCCTGAAGGCTGATAATTCCTCTCACTTCGCCCGCCGTGATCAGGGGAACAAACAAAACTGATTTTGATTGTTCACCCATCAGCACCAGGTTGCCATATTCCTTCATCCTTTCCTGGATGTTTTCATTGATCACCTGCACCTGCTTACCTTCTATCACGTTTTTCCGGAATCCCTGGGGTTCTCTTGGTCCGAGCAGGGTGCGGTCTCCTTTTTCATAGGCATAACGATCTTCCATGAGGTTTGTTTTCGGATCGTAGGTTACGATGTCGATCACCTGCGCGTTGAAGATCAGCCTGATCTTTTCTCCCACCAGGTCATATATATCCTGGATGCCGATTTCCTTTACAAGGCCTTCCTGCACGCTGTTGATCACTGCCAGTTCTTCGATCCGGTGACTTAGTTCCGCCGTACGGGAAGCCACAATTTGTTCAAGTTCTTTGTGTTTGGCCTTCAATTGTCGCGTACGGTAGCGAACGATTAGCCCAATGATTGCCAGGGCGGCAAGCACATACAGGGAATAAGCCCACCAGGTAGTATACCATGGGGGAAGGATACTGAAGTAGTAGACGGATTCATCACTGGTTTTGTGATAAACGTTTTTTGCTCTTACATGAAATGCATATTTCCCGGCTGGCAGGTTCGTGTATTCTTTATAAAAATTATTATCAAATTCCGACCAGTCCGACTCAAATCCTTCCAGCCAGGTTTGATAAAGTGTTTTGTCTTCCTGTTCAAAGAAAGGCGCCGCATATTCAAAGCGCATCGTGTTGCTACGGTAGGAAACTGCGGGTGCGTCTTCCTCTTTTCCCGCTATCGCGGTATTCAGTAACCGTTTCCCGGCGCTAACGCTTCTGATCCGGGTAGTGAAGTTTTGATCGTAGTCTTTGTGAAGGTTTTCGTCATAACGGATCAGCCCATCCGTGGTGCAGAACCAGGTAATGCCGTTTTCTTCCGAGAATATTTTGGCAAATGATTTTTCTGCTACCGGCAGCAATGAAGTCTTATCGATCTTGTATTTTCCATCTGCCTGTGGTGTTGCAATAATGGTTTCCTTTCCGAAGCGTATCCAAACCCTTCCTTTAGGGTCTTCGTGCACATCAAATTCTGCTATTCCGCCTGCATATTCAAAGTTGCCAAAGGTAGTGTCGGCATAAAATCTTTTTTGTTGTTCATCAAACCTGAAAAGGGATGAATCTCCAAGGAAATAGTTTTCACCTTTTATATTGAAAACGGAGCCTGCGGCTTTACGTAAGCCGTGTTCCTCACCAAATTTTTCATACACAAATCTTTTAACGTCCGGCTGCCCCTTGGCATCGTAGGCAGGTGTAACCAGGTACACGGTACCGTTTTGCGTACCTGCCCAAAAGGAACCGTCTTTATTCTCGGAAAAAGTCCAGAGCTGGTCATCAAGATTAGGGACAAAACCTTCGAATCGCCAGGTACTGGTTATTTTATCGCGCAGGAATACTGCCACTCCAAAAGTGGCGCCACCAAGCAACATGTTGGGGTTATTTTTGCTTAAATAGATCCCCGTCAGCTGCATATCACCGCCAATGGAAGGACGCAGTAAGGATACTTTATCATCCCGTATCGCGAAAAGCCCATCATTTGGTACCAACAACGTGTTCCCATCTTTCAATAAGGCGAAAGTCTGGTTGGGGGGCACCTCTTTAATCTCTTCAAACTGCCCGGTTTTGGAGTTCAGCCGCAGCAACCCATTGGTGGTGCCCAGGTATATTTGCCCATTAAACCTTTCAATGCTCAACGTGGTGGTTTTGATACCTGACTGTGCAGTAAACTGGGTAATAGGCGAACTGGTCTCAACGCGTGAGATTCCATTATCCAGGCCCAGCCAAAGGATTCCACGGCTATCGACATACACGGAATATACGGATTCGTCCTGCAGGCCCACATCCCTATTGACCAGTTGAATTATTTTTCCCGAGGCATCAAGTGTGACCAGGCCTTTACCCGTAGTTGACAAAATATAATTACCGTTGGCCAACAACTCTCCTTTATAAAGCGTCGATGCTTTTATATAATCATCAGCTTCGGTTCTAAAGGGTTTGAAACTTTTACCATCAAACAAAAAAAGTCCGCTATAAAACAAACCCACCAGGTACTGCTTTTGATCTGTTGCCGTGCGTATGCCAGTCGGAGGGCGATAAGGTAGCATCACCTGCATCCGCTCCTGGCCCACGAATTCGCTCCCTGGAACCAATATCAGGGAATCATTTACCAGGCGTAGCAGCCCGATCCCCTGTTGATGTACGAAATATTCATTTTCTTGGTTGAAGGCGTACATGAACTTGGTAACGGGTATCCAAACCCTTACCAGTTTTTTATCTACTATCCGGAAAATATATTCCCTGGATTGTATTAATATTTCAGGACCATTGGTGTAGATCGTCCAGACATCATAGAAATTTCGGAACTGGTCTGGTATCAGGTCTTTAAGTGAGACAGCATTAGTCTGACCAACGCTGTCCATAGAGAGATAACCAAAGTCACCGACCCCTCCGTAGAAGATAGTACCATCTTCGCCGCGGGCCATTGCCCTCACAATTGGAGGTACTTCTTTAAAGATTACCCTTCTCCATTTGACCCCATCGTACTCGAGTATTCCATTTTGAATACCGAAATACATAAAACCCCGGTTATCTTCAATGATAGAAAAGTTTTGTGGCGGAGCTTTATAAGTCTTGGCGGAATAGTTTGTAATAAATGGCAATCCTTTTTCGCCATCGTCCTGCGCGTTTAGGCTCATTACCGAACAAAGGGTAATAATTGCGGCTAAACAAAGAATCGTGTTTCTGTTTAAAGCAAACAGGTAGCTTTTTCTCATGGTGGTATTGCAGGCTTAATATTGCTTGTCTCAGTCAGGTAGGATAGCCTTCAAAAATGCGGATTGACCTGGAATCTATAGGTGCAGATGTTGTTTAAATATAATACATTATTAAGGAACATCGGGGTTTTTTTGCGTTCTCAGGCTTACATTGTATGGCAGGGAATTTTTCTTTGATAATGACTGTTGATATAAAGGGCATAAATTAAAGTTTTCAGACAACGAATGTCCGCGTGAAAGAGCTGTTTTAACCTTTATCCTGATCGCGATGCCCAACGAATGATGTCAGCTTTCCGGCCCTGGTTTTTCCTGAGAGAAATTGGCTTATTGCTTCGCCGGTATGTCGAACAGCCGAGGTAATATCAGGCCGGTTTTAGATAATTGCGTAAGTTTAGACTTTGAAAAAAACGATCCTGTTTTATGAGAAAAATTGGCCCTACTACCACGATATTTTTTGCTTTTTTCTGGCTTACGCTTTCTTCACTTGCGCAACAACCAGTTTCATTTGACCCCTCATACAAGCCAGCGGTTTATACTGATCCCGACCGCCTGGAAAAAATAAAAAAAACTTTTCCCGTCATAGATAACCTGTTTAAAAAAACTGCATCTGAAAATCATTTCCCTGGGCTTGCATGGGGTATTGTAGTGGATGGGAAACTCGTGCATACCGGCAACTATGGCTATACGGATATCGGGAAAAAAATACCTGTCAGTTCCTCTTCTCTGTTCAGGATCGCTTCCATGAGTAAAAGCTTTACTGCGATGGCGATCCTAAAACTACGGGATGATGGTAAACTGGACCTGGATGACCCCGCCTATAAGTTTATTCCTGAGTTAAAAAATCTAAAATACCCTACGGCGGACTCACCACCCATTACCGTGCGTCACCTGCTTACACATGGCGGTGGATTTCCCGAAGATAATCCCTGGGGCGACCGTCAACTTGCCGATACCGACAAGGAGTTGATGGAGTTTATTGGTAAGCAGATCATCTTTTCGAATCCGCCCGGCATCGAGTACGAGTACAGTAACCTGGGATTTGCCCTATTGGGAAAAATTATTACAAATGCTTCAGGTCAGCGCTACCAGGATTATATCAGAAATAATATCTGGAAACCACTTGGCATGCATACAACCGAATGGGAGTATGCTAATATCGCTCCCGAAAAACTGGCTCACGGGTATCGATGGCTCAATAATAAATGGAATGAAGAAGCCTTGTTGCACGACACACCCGATGGATCCTGGGGTGCCATGGGAAGTATGATCAGTTCGGTAGAAGAGTTTTCCAATTATATGGCTTTTCACCTTTCCGCCTGGCCGCCCAGTAATGCAAAGGAGACTGGTCCCATCAAAAGAAGTTCAGTGCGTGAGATGCACCATCCATGGCGTTTTAATGGTTTTAATCCCATGTACAAATTCCCGGATGGACGAACCTGCGCGATGGTCTCGGCGTATGCCTACGGATTAGGTTGGACGATTGATTGTGAGGGCCGCGAATATATTGCGCACAGTGGCGGCCTTCCCGGTTTCGGAAGCCAGTGGCGCATCATGCCGGACTATGGTATTGGGGTGGTGGCCTTTGCCAACCGTACCTATGCGGGTGTTGGTGGCGTGAACCTGCAGGTCCTTGATACCATGGTGAAGATCGCAGGGCTTAAACCCGCAAAACTGCCGGCATCCGTGATACTTGAAAAAAGAAAAAATGAACTGGTCAAGTTACTTCCTTCCTGGACAAATGCCGAGCAGAGCGGAATATTTGCCGAGAACTTTTTCCCTGACAACCCGATCGACAGCCTGCGTAAAGAGGCAAAAGATATTTTTGAAAAAGCAGGAAAGATCATTTCGGTAAAAGAAATGATACCCTTTAACCAGTTGCGGGGAAGATTTATTATAGAAGCCGAGAAAGCGGATATCGAAGTGTTCTTTACCCTGTCGCCCGAAAATCCTCCGCTGATACAGGAGTATAGGATTAGGAGTATTGGGAAAAAATAGGGTATTGTAGCCGCAATACTTTTTCAAACGGGTTTTAAGACAAGAGAAAGGCCCCGGGTCTGGTTTTCTTCGATGTGATGTTTCCTTTGGTGCAACGCCCCGGGTGACATCCTGGGTGGCGTCATTCGTTACACAAAGTCTTTATCGTTGGTTTTACGATTTGCTACTTTCAATCCATTTGGAGTGGAAGCGATCCCGCTATTGCCATACCAGCCCTGCGACTGTAACTTTCTCTAAGGGATTTTGAACGAAAACACTCCCGTCAGCTATTTGGAAATAATCGTAACTTTAAGACAGTTCTTGATTTTCTCACTAAAACTATACAATATGGACCTCCTGCATCGCCTTGAATATTGGGGAGACAGGCATCACCCGCGTTGGATGGATATCGTACGTATAGCACTTGGCATTTTTCTAATCTACAAAGGCATTGACTTTCTCAGGAACATGGGTGATCTCATAACCCTAATGTCTATCAAAACATCTTTCGGTGAATTCAGCTACATCCTGATTGGGCACCTGGTGGTATTTGCTCATATCATGGGCGGGATATTTATCGCACTAGGTGTGCTTACGCGGTTTGCCTGCCTCATGCAAATACCGATCTTATTAGGTGCAGTATTCCTGATCAACCGCCCTGGCGGAATGGCTGAGCCCTATTCCGAACTACTGATCTCGCTGGTAGTTTTAATACTATTGTTTTATTTCCTGATCGCGGGAAATGGCCCGCTGTCGGTGAAAGTAGAAGAACCCGAAAAGGTCAGGCATTAAAAAGCTTTCTTCTCACCGGTATATCCCGGGCCGTATAATGCTTTACCGGCTCGGGCTCCCGTGTGTTTTTCCCTGTCGACAGTAATCACGCCATTCACGATCACGTAGTGAAAACCCTTTGAATAGGCATGCGGCTTTTCAAATGTTGCGAGATCCTTCACTTCTTTATCGTCAAAGATCACGATATCGGCTGCAAACCCTTCACGCAACAATCCACGGTCCTGCAACTGGAACTTCTGCGCCGGCAATGATGTCATTCTACGTATCGCTTCTTCAAGTGAGAGTACATTTTCTTCTCTTACGTATTTGCCTAGCACCCTCGCATTGGTTCCGTAGCCACGCGGATGTGGCATACCTGAATTGAATACACGGATACTTGCATCGCTGGCAAACATGTTAAATGGATATTGCATGATACGTTTTACATCTTCTTCGCCCATGCCATGAAACACGGCACTGGCGCCACCCGCGATCATGATATCGATCACAGTTTCCGCTTCAGCCTTCGCCTTGTGTTTCCTGCCTTTCATCAGGTTGATCTGTTCGATGCTTTTTCCATTGTAAGTTGTATCGGGACGATGATAAGCCACTACCGCATAGCTGAAATGTTTTAGTTTTCTTTTCTTAAGCCTGCTTAGCATTTCTTTGATCACGTATTTTTTTACCTCGGGTCTTTGCAGCCTGGCTTTTATAGAATCCTGCCCGTCGGCCAGGATCTCATCGGGGATAAGCGTGCTGATGGACGTGCTGCTGGCAGTATACGGATATTGATCGATCGTGACATCAATGCCCTCTTCCCTTGCTTTTTTTACCATGCCCAGCGTTTCTTTACTTCTTCCCCAGTTTTGCTGGCCACTGAGCTTGAAATGTGAGATTTCGACCGGGATCTTTGCTTCACGACCGATGGTCAACGCTTCTTCAATCGCTTCGGCAACTTTATCACCTTCATTTCGCATGTGAGAAACATAAACGCCGTTGTATTTCGCTGCCTGCTTTGCCAGGCCAACGATCTCCGGGGTTTTGGTATAAGTACCGGGGATATAGATCAGTCCGGTCGACATACCGACCGCGCCATCTTTCATGGCCTTGTCCACCAGGGCTTCCATCTTTTGCTGTTCTTCGGCGGTAGCATCGCGGTTGGCGCGGCCCATTACTGCCTTGCGTACATCATTATGACCGATCAGGCTGGCCACATTAATTGAAAGTTTGATAGAGTCAATAGTATTGAGGTATTTTCCAATGTCAACATTCGATTGACCACAATTGCCGGTGATACAGGTAGTAACACCGTCATAGATAAAACTTCGAGCCATCGGGTCGCGTGCTTCATCGTCTTCAATATGCGTATGCACATCAATAAATCCCGGCGACACGATCATATTGGAAGCATCAATGGTTTTAGTCGCGGAACAATTCAATTGCCGCCCGATAGCTACGATCCGGCCATTCTTTACAGCTAGGTCACCATAATACCAGTTGTTACCCGTACCATCAATGATCCGGCCATTACGGATCAGGAGATCACAGATGGGTTGTTGCGAAAAAACAGTAACAGGAATTAAAAGCAGCAGGAGTATCTTTTTCATTCCCGCAATTTAAGAAAAAGGGGAATCCTTATTTTATTCCCTTGGCGACTGGTCTTAATAAAAAGAAGTTGCCCTAAATCATAGTTACAAATACAGCCCGCATAAAACTGCATTTTATCCGTGTAATCCGTGAAATCTGTGGTTTTACAGGGAAGCCTGCATCTTCCCGGAGTTTTGTTTTCCTTCCAATGCGAGACGCCTGTTTGGTGCCAGCTCGAGTGATCTTTCAAATTGCAACAAAGCTTCCGCAGGACGATTCACCGACAAGAGCCAGTCGCCATACAATTCGAAAGAAGGTATGGCTACCTGCGGGGGGCCGTAGGCATAGCTTGTTTTGTTTTCGATAACTGTGGCAAGCTTAAAATATTTTTCTGCTTCGTTATTATTATTTGAAAGCAGTGCCAGCATGGCCCTTAGTTCCAGTTCCATGATCTCAGTTTTTTCAAGATCCCCCTGTGTGGCAATGCTGCGATTGATATTGCCACAAACCCTGATGCCTTTATCACTGATTTTTTGCTGCTCCACCAGCCTTTCTCCAGCCATTTTGGTGATGATGCGGTTCAATTCCCCGACGTCTTTCATGTGATAAGCCCGCATGCCAGTGATGAAATAATCCTTGGCACGTGTCATAATGTTCAAATCGTTGTTTTGAAAACTTATGGCGGCTATGGGTGATAGGTAATCTCTGGTTTCGGCAAGGTAGGTCGAGCGCAGCAGGATCATGTGCGCCCTCGCCAAAGGACTCGGAAGTTCTGAGCAATATTGGTGCATACTATCCACCATACTCCTTGCCTTCTCGCGATTCCCATTTTGGAGTTCGCCGTATTGCAACCAGTGCCACGAGTGATATCCCAGCGCGTTATTATTTAATTGTTTTCTTGCTTTTCTTTCTCTTTCCGCGTTCCAGGAAACGATATTGCTACTGACAACTTTATCCCACATGCCCAAAGCCAGGTAAATATGTGTTGGCATATGCAGGGCATGACCAGCATCAGGCGCCACAACGGCGTATTTGTCGGCGGCTGCCAGGGCCCGCGCCGCATGGTCGGGATCATCAAAAGCATGGATCAGGTAATGCAGTGCGCCCGGATGTTTTGGATTTCTTTCCAGCACTTCTTTGGCGATTTCAGCGGCCTGTTCCAGCACCGGTGTCTGCCGGCCGGTGAGCCCCCAACCGATAAGTGATAAACTATAAAAAGATGCTATTTCATTATTGCCGGGATATTTATTGTATAATGTATTCATGTAGGCTGCATAACTGCTATCTCTTTCGGATTTGTTTCCCTTGCCGTAAAGGATGTTGACGCCCATGATAAGATCTTTCTCCAGTTCTGTTTTGGCCAGGGAACTTCTATCTGCAGGCTCCTGTGCCAGTTCATTCAGGATCCGGTTACCCTGGTCATAGTCCTGCTCTCTCCAGAGTGTATGGTTATTAGTCATTGCTTCGCCCCAGTAAGCCATCACAAAACCGGGATCGATCTTTCTTGCCTGCTGGAATTCCTCCGCGGCGTCTTCATATTCAAAACTGTGTAGATATAGCAAGCCCTTTTTAAAGTAAGGCTGTGCTTCGGCCTTACCGGTTGCGGTAAAACTGATATCGCCTAATTGTGTTTTTGAAGATTTATTGTTGGTGGAACAGCTGAATAGTAGAAACAGGATAGCGGTTATACTTACTGTAGTGAGGCGGACAGGTTGCATAACTCAAGGTTTTAAGTCTTTCAAGTTACGATATTTCGCACAAAGAGGTAAACTGCCTGCCTCGCGGGTGTATTTCAAATTTTCGTTTTAACTGGTGGTGAGCTTTGTCATAACAGGAGTGTAAAACCTTATTACCTTGGTAACATAAAAGCTATAGAGTAAACAACCTTATTACCTTATTTTTCAGTGTATAAGGGAATAAGTTGGTGTTATTGAAAATGATTTTTTATTGAGATAATAAGGTTGATCGGTGGTTCCTGTTATTATAGAATAAATTGTTTTAAGCGAAAATTTGAAATGCACCCTGCCAAAAAGAACATGCGAAACTGGCTTATCATGCTTCAAGTGGCGGCGAGCTTGTTTTATTAACAGCAAAAAACTTCTGGAACAGGTAGATCCCAACACCTATCAGCATACAAACGAGTACGTCCCATGCTTCACTGAGCTTGAGGGCCGACAATAACCAGATGGCCAGGGCAATGCCGATACCCGCGAACCAGTATCCAAAGCGTAGCCTGAAATAATTTTCGGTGCCTTTGTCTTTTAATCTTAGCCGTATCATCGACAGGCATACCATGAGGTAAACCAGTACACGTATAATAGAACCAATGGTAAGGGCGGCGAAAAATGACCAGACCAGGGATACAATTGTTGTTACGCCGATAAACAAAAGCAGGGACCATGTAGGTGTAAGGTGTACGGGGTTGACATAGGAAAACAATTTCGGAAACTGTTTTTCACTGCTCAGGGCAAAAGGTAAACGAGAGCCACCGAGGACAATAGCATTTAAAGTGCCGGAGATCGATACCAGGGCGCCGATGGCGATGATGATACCACCGGTATTTCCCATAAAACCCGTAGCTGCTTCAGCCAATGGTTTTTCGGAGCTGGCCAGTGATGGATGTGTACCAATAGATACGAGTTGAATAAGACAATAGAATATCGTTACAATTATGGCTGCCGTAATCAATGCAAAAGGAAGATTTTTACGAGGCTCCCTGATCTCACCTGAATTGATAAGCACAGATTCGAATCCACCAAAAGCGAAAACCAAAAGCAACACTGATGTAGAAAAAGAAGAAAAAGATGGTAAACCGGTAGAAACAAGCAGGTCTGGCTGAAGATTGAAAAGGCCAATAATTATGAATGCCGTTAGCGGAAGCAATTTTGCAATGGTCAGTATATTATTTACCCGTGTTGAATTTTTTACGCCGATATGATTGATATAGGCAATAATCGAAGTAAGCAACAGTATACAAAGTGCTCTTGGAATTTTTTCGCTAAATAGCGGGTTAAAAAAAGACAGGTAGATCACCAGCAGGTTGATCAAGGTAGCGTAATTAAAAATACGACTCAGCAATAGCAGCCAGCCGGTCATGAAGGCCGGGAATTTGCCCAATCCTTTTAAGGCATAGAGATAAGGTCCGCCGGTTTTATCGAAACGCGAACTCACTTCCGCAAAACAAAGAATGAAAACAAGCACCACTATTGCACATACCGCAAAGGCCAGCAGGCTATAAACACCGGATAGTCCAAATATCTTTGAAGGCAGGCCAAAAATCCCCGCACCAATAATGCTGTTGATCACCAGTAAGACGAGATCCCATTTAGTTATACTTCGGTTGAGCATCATTGGTTAGTTTTATTCTCCCGCTTCCATTTTTGCCTAATGGTATAAGTTATTGTTGTTAATGATGTAATTTGCTAATTACAAACTACTGATACCCTCAGTCTTCCCTGCTTCCTTTCTCACCTACAAACCAATGTTCTTTGTTTTTGAAAAGCACGTTGAATGTAGTCAGTGAGCCATAGCACCGTGTAATGTATTGCTGAAGATTTACTTTGTCTTCATCGGCGAGTTTTTTGTTGCTATTGATATTTTGCTCAAGCACACGCAGCCTGTCGCGTAGCATCACAATTTTATGAAAAAAATCTTCTATGGGGATCTCTTTTGGCTTTAGGCTTTTATCGGCGGGCTGCAGCAGTAATGTGCCCTTGATCCATCTATCCCCAAGCGGTACATTTTCAGCGAGTCCACCCCAGAGGCGAAGTATCCTGAGCAGGGAGCGTTCCAGGTCCGAATTGGTTTCGATTTCTTCGGTTACATTTTCAGGAATGATCTCTTCCAGTTTGGGATCAGTTTTCTCGATCTCCTTGATCCCATGGTTGATAAAGGAAATAAAGTAGGTGGCATATCGAATTCCGACTATCACACCGGGCCCGAACTGGGTGTGTTGCAGCCTTGTGCCAATACCGAGGGTGGTTGGTTCCATATTAAAAAAAATTTCGTAGGCTAAATGTAGAAAAACTTGCTCAGTAATTTAAGCCTCAAAAGCTCATTTACAAATATGTGTTTTAAAGTCTGTAATAAAGATGTCAAACTAATCTAAAAGAAATCGATTGTAGCCAGTGCGGCATGATATTTATACCAATTAGTGGTGTTCACGATTTCTAAACTTTAAAATATCAGTTATGCAAAGAAAAGGATTGGGTCTGCTTTTAGCAGCCGCAGCAGCTTATGGAGCTTATCGTTATTCAAGGATGAAACCTGAACAAAGAAATGAACTCAGGCAAAGAGGTAAAGATTTTGTTGACAAAAATCTGGGTGAGATGAAAAATATGTTCGGGAAAAAGACATCAGTTGCCAATGGCAAAGGATAGTTATTTCGTCCCGGTTGAAAAGGGTCGCTCGCCGAGCGACCCTTTTCTATTTTACTTATTACTGAAAGAATATTAAAAAATAGACTATTTATTAAGACTACTAACTAAGAACTATGAACTACTAACTACTGACTACTAACTCCCGACTATAGACTCTATTCAAACTCTTCTTCCCTCCAAATCAAATCCGGCGGCAGTCCCTTCTGGAACCGTTCAAAAGAATCCTTGATGTATTTCTGGAAATCATAGTCATTGCTGATCACCGCGAAAAAATAAGGTGGACGGTAGACCAGCATAAAACTATCGAGCTCATTACCGGTAAGTGAAGTAAGCCGGCGCACGAGTGCTTTGTTAAATCGGTGATCGACATATTTTTCCTGTTCCTGCAACACCAGTCTTTCCTGGAAAGAACGCATATTCCGGTTTCGCCGGAATCGAAACGCATTGATGATCTCATTAACATCAAACCCGGCGCCTGCGCCATATTGTGGCGTCACGACACTTAGCCCTGGTTTTTTATAGTTAAAGATCTTCTCATAGTCGGCACGGTTCTGCAGGGAATCCTGCCGGTAATTTCGCGGCCTCACTTTCACCTCACCCATCAACGGCACATTCACCTGCAGTGAAATATCGAAACTTAAAGGTGTGGCGATCTTGAGTACAGGAAACTTTACCGTAGGTTTATTAAGATAGCTAAACCAGATCGAATCTTTTTCGGCCACCTCAATTTCATACTCACCATATATATTGGTCATCGTACCCTTACCCGAGGATGACAAAACACTCACAAATCCCACGGGGTATGTTCGGGTACTGTCATATACTGTTCCACGGATCTTATATTGGGCGCTGGCGGTACCGGGTCTGAGAAGGAAAAAAAGAGAGCCAATCAGTAATATTTGTAGAAATCTGCGTCCCAAAAGCATTTATTAATCCGGCAAGTAACGAAACAAAGTGCAAAATCAATGGTAAAATAGTCTATAGTCGGGAGTCGGGAGTCAGGAGGTGTACTATTGCTCCGGGCTTGTCTACAGACTATAGACTACTGACTCCCGACTACTTAAGCGCCTGGTAGGACTACACAACAATTCTATGAGCAAAGTGCAAAATCAACGGTAAAATAGACTACTGACTCCCGACTACTTAAGCGCCTGGTAGACTAGTACTTTAAACTTATCATGTATTTCACCCTGGCTTTGGGGAAATTCGTTTAGGAAAAGCTGGGCCACAATTTTTTCCTGGGGATCTATCCAATAGGTTGAACTAAACATGCCACCCCAGGAAAAGGATCCTGGTGATACGGGTGAATTGGCAATGCTTTTTTCTGTTGCAATACTAAAGCCCAGGCCCATTTTGGCATCGGGCCAGTTGATCTTGTCATACTGGCTTACGGTCATCATATTAACAGTAGCTCGACCCAGTAATCTTTTTCCATTGTATTCACCACCATTGAGTAGCATCTGCATAAAGATGGCATAGTCAAGCGCTGTAGATGACAGACCGCCACCGCCGGAATAATAGGTCCCTTCTGTGGCGGGATAGTTACTGTCAAAATCACCATTGATGTCCACATGATCCGCAGCTTTGATGACTTTTTTCGCAGAATCCTCGGTATACAAGGTGGCGAGACGACTATATTTTTCTTTAGGCAGGTAGAAATAAGTGTCTTTCATACCCAGCGGTTCAAATATTCTTTTGCGAAAAAATTCATCAAGACTCATCCCGCTTACCACTTCCACCAGGTAACCGAGCAGATCAGTATTGAGGCCGTATGTCCATTTTTCACCGGGCTGGTGAAACAGCGGCAGCGAACCCAGCTTTTTCATTTTGTCGCCCAGCAATATTTTACCGACGCCAATACCTCCCACGATACCGTTTTTAGCATAGATCGCTGTTGCCTCCTTACTGCCGATTTGGGCATAACCAATCCCGGAAGTATGTGTAAGCAGGTCGTGAATCGTTACTTCCCTTTTTGCCGGTACAGTTGTATAAGTAGAATCGGCTTCATTGAATTTATCGAGTACCTGCGGCTTGCTGAATTCAGGTATGTACCGCGAGATCGGGTCCTTTAGCAAAAACTTTCCCTCTTCATAAAGCATCATCACCGCCACGCTGGTAATGGCTTTTGTTTGCGAGGCGATCCGGAATATAGCATCCCTTTTCAAGGGTGTTTTTTTGTCGATATCATCATAGCCCACGGCTTTGTAATAAATGATCTTACCATCGCGTGCCACGATGGCACTGCCACCAGCTATCCATTTCTTATCTACATATTCCCGGATCAGGTTATCGATCCGTTTCAAACGCTCCGTCGACATTCCCGCCGATTCAGGGCTTGCTTCTTTTAAAACCTGTGTAAATCCTGTTTGGGAAAATAAGATTATCGTAAAGAGAAAGAGGACTATTGATCTCATGGCTGTTGTTTTGCAAAAAGGAAATTACTAAACTCAAAGGAAAAGGGATTAGTAATTTCTTATCATTATTGTCCGGGAGCTCTGGAGTACTATAAACCACGGCGGGCACGGTAAGCACAGCGAAAGCGGTTTTCGTGATAAAATCTGCTACTTAGAACAGGACCTGATGTGAATACTTCGCTGTGTCCGCCGTGTGCACTGTGGTATCCTGACACATCGATACATTTCAACTACGGCCAGCAAAAGTAAGAGTCTCCATGAAAAATAAAGCAAAGCCCCTGTAAATGTAAAAGTCATAGATGCCGCGCGGGTCAAAGGTTCTGACAACTATCCAAGATTTTATTCCGGACAACAATGATTTGTAATTGGGAATTAGGCCCAACGTTCTCCGGTAATTGGAATCCGCATCTGCCATCATGAATTAACCCTAAACAGTCGTGAGCTACTCCAAATTCCAAATTCCCTACCTCGACACTGTTGCCTCAATCACCCTCGGATAATGCAAATGTTCAAGCTGGTGGATGCGCTTTGCGAGCGTATCTGCAGTATCGCCTGGAAGTACGGGACAGGTTGCCTGGAAAATAATATCGCCGTTGTCGTAGTGACCGTCTACAAAATGTATCGTGATGCCGCTCTCTTTTTCACCGGCAGCCAGCACCGCTTCATGAACATGATGTCCGTACATACCCTTGCCGCCGTACCTGGGGAGCAGGGCCGGATGAATATTGACGATCTTGTTGGGAAATGCTTCGATCAGCGGCTGTGGCACTTTCCACAAAAAGCCGGCGAGAATGATGAAGTCGATACCATATTGTTTTAAAACGGGTAGATAAGTATCGCCCCGGAAAAATCTTTCCTTTTCGATGATAACTGAGGGAATATTCTCCCGGTCCGCGATGGATAGCACACCCGCACCGGGTTTGTTACATATAATTAAGGTAACAACTACCTGGCTGGATCCCCGAAAATGGTCGATGATCTTTTGAGCATTTGAGCCGGCACCGGAGGCAAAAATGGCCAGTTGAATACGATGTTGGGAAGATCCCGGGTTATTTATTATTGCTTGTTTCATCCACTGCAGTGTTGGTCTCAATCCCTGTACCTGGTCCCGGATTCCCGATTCCCATTCTTCTTCCCATTTTTTTCAGGTATCCGGTGAAGAAGCGGAACTGGCCAAAGGGAAGGCTGATCAACAGGACGGCCATGGGCCAAATAAGTGTAACGACTAATATGTAAATAATTATCCATATGGCCCTTTGCTCGATATTGAGCAGGTTCATGACTAATTTACCGACATAGCCCGTGAGGCTGCCGCCGATAGCAAATGTGCAAAGGATCAATATTACCTGGAGGCCATTGACCTTCCATTTTTTTTGAAGCCGGTCAAACATGAATGGATGAATGCAGTCACGTTTAGCGGGTGGCAGGTGACGGCGGTGCAAATGTGAGGAAAAACATTCATTCGGTTATTGATTTCGATTTTTATGAATGTTAAAGTGGCTGACGGTAATATGACAAACAATTTTGACAGAATATAAAAAATCACCATAAATCCGCTGAAATGCAAGCTGGTAGCGGGTTAAAATTTTTTTAAGGGTGTTGGCCTTTTGTTAAGTTCGTAGCTTATTTTTGCAACCGGTTAGAGCTATTTATCCACATTTTTTCAGATCAATTGCGGCTATGATTCCTTGTAAACCAACGATCCAAAAACTGACTTTTCTCATACTCTCCCTGTTTGTAATTTCTGTTGTTACTGTTTCGGCCCAGGATGGAAAAGCCATTTTTACGAGTAAGTGTGCCAGTTGTCACCACCCGGTAAAAGCCGGAACGGGTCCCGCACTTGGGTTAATGGAAGAACGTCATAAATGGGCTGACCACAAAGAATTGCTGGCCTGGATCCAGAATCCCGGGGCTTATATGGCCAAAGATCCCTACACGCAGGGTTTGCTTGCACAATATAAATCTATGATGACCGGCTTCCCTGATTTCACACTCGAAGATGTGGATGCCGTTGTTAACTATGTAAATCAGGAATACGCACGTCTAACCCAGCCAAAAGCTCCTGGTGATACTGCCGCAGCGGATGCAGGCGGTGGTAACCAGAACGCAATCATATTTGGTATTATCTCTTTAATTCTTGCCATCATCGCGCTGATATTAATGCAGGTGAACAGTAACCTGAAGAAGATGTCGGATGATGTGGAAGGAATTCAGCGTCCCGAGCCGGTTGCTTTCTATAAGAATAAGGTATATATCGCGATGGCCGCTATCCTATTATTTATAGTAGGCGGTTTTTACGTTACAAAAGGCGCGATTGGCCTGCAACGCCAGACCAATTACCAGCCTGAACAACCCATTTATTACTCGCATAAAGTACACGCCGGCATTAACCAGATCAGTTGCCTTTATTGTCACGGTAATGCCTGGGATGGAAAGACAGCAGCGATACCTTCGGTAAATGTGTGTATGAACTGTCACAAAACGATTACGACTTATGAGCAGGGTCCCAAGCTCTATGATAATAATGGTAAGGAAATAAATGGTACCGCCGAGATCGCCAAGTTGTTTAAATACGCCGGCTTTGATCCTCAAAATCCCAATGCATGGGATCCCTCGAAAGCAAAGCCGATCGAATGGGTGCGGATCCATAATCTTCCCGACCATGTTTATTTCAACCACTCACAACACGTAAATGCAGGTAATGTACAATGTCAGACCTGTCATGGTGATATCCCTGAAATGCATGAAGTGAAGCAGGCATCAGAGCTGAGCATGGGATGGTGCGTGAACTGCCACCGCGAAACCAAGGTCAACTTCAATTACGATAGCACAAAAGGCAACCAGTTTTACAGCATATATGAGAAGTTCCATAATGATATCAAAGCTGGTAAAATGGACAGCGTAACCGTAAAAGATATCGGCGGCCTGGAGTGCCAGAAATGTCACTATTAAAGACGCTATCAGCCGGGTGCTGATGGTTAATCAAACATTAGTACCAGGATGGCCCGTTAGCAAGTAAGCAAATTATCGAATCAGCACATTAGCAATTATGAGTAAACAATACTGGCAAGGGTTCGGACAGCTCAATGACCCGGAAAATTTTCAAAAGAAGGAATCGGATGAATTTCGCGAGGAATTGCCTTTTGAAGACCTGGATGGTAAAGGGATACTTGATGCAAAAGCCCCACGCAGGGATTTCCTGAAATACCTTGGTTTTAGCACAGCAGCAGCCGCACTGGCAGCGAGCTGTAAAGTACCAGTTCGTAAGGCTATCCCATTTGCCAATAAACCGGAGAATATCCTTCCCGGCGAAGCAAAATATTACGCAACTACTTATGTACAGGATGGCGATGCGATCCCGGTACTTGCCAAAGTAAGAGACGGTCGCCCGATCAAACTTGAAGGCAATACACTTGCATCGTTTACAAAAGGTGGTACATCAGCCCGCGCGCAGGCTTCGGTGCTTGATCTGTACGATATGCATCGCATCACTCACCCTAAAAGGAAAGTGGGTGAAAAATATGAAGAAACGACTTACGAATTTGTTGATAAAACTTTAAGTGAAGGACTGGCTGCGGCTGGTGGATCTGTTGTTCTTTTGAGCAGCACGATCCATTCTCCCTCTACCCGACAGGTGATCACCGAATTTCTTGCAAAATATCCGGGCAGCCGCCATGTGCAGGTGGATGCTGATTCTTACAGCGGTATGCTGCTGGCAAATGAAGCGAGCGGTTTTGGCAGAAATATTCCCACTTACCGTTTCGATGCCGCAAAAGTGATTGTGAGCCTCGGCGCCGATTTTTTGGGTAGCTGGCTCAACCAGGTTGAAAACGCAGTTGGTTATGGCAAAGGCCGCAAGATCGATGAGAGCAATCCTCAAATGAGTAAACATTACCAGTTCGAAGGCCACCTGAGCACCACGGGCGCCAGTGCCGACGAAAGGTTTACTCATCGTCCTTCTGAAACCGGTGCTGTTGCACTGGCACTGCTTGCAGCAATTGACGGCTCCGTGAGTGCACCGGCTATCGCTGATGCAAAATTGAAAACCGGTATTGCCAAAGTTGCGGATGACCTGAAAAAGAATAACGGCGCCGCCCTTGTTGTATCGGGTAGTAACGATGTGAATGTGCAGATCATCGTCAATGCGATCAATAACGCTATCGGCGCCTATGGCAGCACCATAGACTGGAGCGTTACTTCCAACTATCGCAAGGGTATCGACAAAGACCTGGTAGACCTGGTTGCCCAGATGGATGGCGGACAGGTTGGCGCTGTACTGATCGTTGGCGCAAACCCTGCCTACAGCTATTTCGATGCGGATAAATTCAAAAACGCGTTGAAAAAAGTAAAACTTTCTGTTTCCTTCAGCGACAGGATGGATGAAACTACTGAATTGTGTAGTTATATCATTCCTTCACATCACTACCTTGAAAGCTGGGGTGATGCAGAACCAAAATCGGGCGTGATCAGCTTTATCCAACCCGCTATTTATCCTTTATTTAAAACACGTCCTTACCAGACTTCACTATTGAAATGGACTGGTAATACGACGGACTACGATACTTATTTTAAAAACTACTGGACCGGCCGACTGGGTTCTCCTGAGGCATTTGATAAGGCCTTACAGGATGGTGTGCTGGAGACAGCTACTACACAGGCATCGGCTGGTGGTTATAGTGGTGGCGGAGTAGCAACTGCTGCATCAGCAATTGCAGCTGCGAAGAAAGGCGGTACTGACGAAGTAGTATTGTACCAAAAAGTATCTATCGGAAATGGCGTTGGCGCTGCCAATCCCTGGCTACAGGAATTGCCCGATCCGATCTCCAAAGCAACATGGGACAACTACGCTTTGATCTCTATGGCCAAAGCCAATGAGCTTGGCATCAAACTCGACAACGACTACGAATATTATCCGCAAAAGCCGGTGATCAAACTGGCTGTAGGTAATAAAGAAGTGGAACTACCCATACTCGTTATCCCCGGTATGAATGCGAATACTATCGCTGTGGCGGTGGGTTATGGCCGAAATGAGGCGCTGGGAAAAACTGCAGCCGGTGTAGGAAAGAATGTATATCCCTTCGCTTCTTTTAATGGTACCACTGTCGACTATTTTGCTCCAAGTGTAACCGTTACCGATCAGAAAAGAAAGCAAAAGATCGCCCAGACGCAAATACATAATTCTTACGAGGGACGTGTGGAAGTGGTGAGAGAAACCACGCTTGCTACTTTTAAAAAGAATCCTAACGAGATCCTCGATTTCCGTAACAACCTGGTAGAGAAATATGCAAGTGCCACTGGTGACTACCGCAAGGAAGCTACCCTGTATGGCATGCACGACCAGCCCGGTATCAAATGGGGCATGACGGTTGACATGAACGCCTGCTATGGTTGTGGCGCCTGCGTAATTGCCTGCCATACGGAGAACAACGTTCCCGTAGTTGGGAAAAGCGAGGTATTACGCTTTCATGATATGCACTGGTTGCGTATCGACCGCTATTTTGTTAGCGATGAGCATAATCCTGATGATCTGAAAGGTGTTGTATTTCAACCCATGATGTGCCAGCATTGTGATAACGCTCCCTGTGAGAATGTTTGTCCCGTTGCTGCTACCAACCACAGTTCTGAAGGTATCAACCAGATGGCTTATAACCGTTGTATTGGTACAAGATATTGTGCCAACAACTGCCCATTCAAGGTACGTCGTTTCAACTGGGCCGATTATACCGGCGCAGATGCATTCGCCAATAACCAAAACCAGCAGTTGGTCGGTAAACTCGATCCCGTTGTTCACCAGATGAATGATGAGCTGACCAGGATGGTATTGAACCCTGATGTAACCGTACGTTCACGTGGTGTGATGGAAAAATGTTCTTTCTGTATCCAGCGCACACAGGCAGCCAAACTAGCTGCTAAAAAAGAAAATCGCGAGTTGAGAGATGGTGAAGCGCAAACTGCCTGCCAGCAGGCTTGTGCCGGCAACGCGATCGTATTTGGAAACGTTCACGATTCACAAAGCCAGGTTAGCAAGGTCCGTCGCGACAACCCGCAAAGGAGTTTCTATGTGCTGGAGCAACTGCACGTATTGCCCAATGTGACTTATCTGGCCAAAGTGAGGAACACGGAGGAGATCATCGAGAAAGGCGGACACCACGGTGAAGAAAAGTTGGAAGGTTCCATTCCGGCCAAGACAGAAGCTGAACATCATTAATGAAGGAGAAAAACAGTTGATTAAATATTGATAAAGCGAGGGCCTCTACCGCAAGTAGATGCTAAAGCTAAAAGTTAATTTAATATGTCATTACTCAGATACGAATCACAGGTTAGACCGGCACTGGTAGAAGGCGATAAGGATTATCACCAGGTGACAGAAGATATTTGTCGCCCGGTGGAGGCCAGACCTTCCAAACTTTGGTGGATCGGTTTTATCATTTCCGTTGCCTTGCTGCTATTTGGAGTGGTGTCGGTAACCATGGAAGTGATCTACGGTACAGGCCAGTGGAACCTGAATAAAACCATCGGCTGGGGCTGGGATATCACCAACTTCGTATGGTGGGTAGGTATCGGTCACGCCGGTACACTGATCTCTGCGATCCTGTTGCTGTTTCGCCAGGGCTGGAGAACGGGTGTGAACCGCGCTGCTGAGGCGATGACAATATTTGCGGTAATGTGTGCGGGACAATTTCCGATCTGGCACATGGGTCGTGTTTGGGACGCGTTCTTTGTACTGCCTTATCCCAATACCCGCGGTCCTTTATGGGTCAACTTCAACTCGCCCCTGCTCTGGGACGTATTTGCGATCTCAACTTATTTCACCGTTTCATTATTATTCTGGTATTCGGGTTTGCTTCCCGACCTGGCTACGCTGCGCGACCGCGCCAAATTGAAATGGAGAAAGATGTTTTATGGCGTTGCAGCATTTGGATGGACAGGTTCTACCAAGCACTGGCAAAGGCATGAAGCGCTTTCACTTGTACTGGCAGGTTTGAGTACGCCGCTGGTACTCTCAGTACACACCATTGTATCCTTCGACTTCGCCACATCCGTGGTACCCGGCTGGCATACGACCATCTTCCCTCCTTATTTCGTGGCAGGTGCGGTATTCTCCGGTTTCGCGATGGTGCAAACGCTGTTACTGGTGACCAGGAAAGTATTGGCGCTGGAAGAATATATTACAATAGAACATATTGAAGTGATGAACAAGGTTATCATTCTCACGGGATCGATCGTGGGTATAGCCTATCTCACCGAGCTGTTCATGGCCTGGTACAGCCACGTGGACTATGAGTGGTTTGCCTTTAAGGAAAACCGTGTAAACCTGAGCAGTCCTTATGGCTGGAGTTACTGGATTATGATGGGATGTAACGTATTGTCGCCGCAGATCTTCTGGTTTAAGAAGATGAGAAGAAACCTGATCGTAACCTTCTTCATGAGTATACTGGTGAATATTGGTATGTGGTTCGAAAGGTTTGTGATCATCGTGACCTCTGTATACCGCGACTACCTGCCCAGTGCCTGGAGTACATATTATACGCCTACTATCTGGGAGGTTGGTTTTTACCTGGGTACATTCGGGTTGTTCTTCACCTGTTATTTCCTATTCTCCAAGTTTTTCCCGGTTATCGCTATTGCTGAGATTAAGCATATCCTGAAAAAGAATGGCGACAGCTACAAAGAGAGAATGGATTCGGTTGAAGCACAGCCGGTAGATGATTTTGCACACAAGCAACTGCACGATCATCATTAAAATAAAAGGTCAGTGGCGATAAGCAGCCTGGCCGATGGAAGTAGATAAAAAGAAATAAGAAACTGAGTAACGGGTCCTTTGACCGTCTCGAGCTAAAAGCTAAAATATGGGTGTAAAAAAATTTATTGTTGGCAACTTTTACGACGAGGAAGTATTGTTTCCCGCTGTAAAAAAAGTTCGTCGCGCCGGATACAAGATTCATGATGTATTCACGCCATTCCCGATCCATGGACTGGACAAAGAAATGGGTTTGCGTGATACAAGTCTGCACGTGGCCGGGTTCATTTACGGTATTACAGGCACCCTGACGGCTCTGGGCTTTATTACCTGGATGCTGACTGTTGACTGGCCTTTGAATATTGGCGGTAAGCCTTTTTTCTCATTACCAGCCTGGATACCGATCATTTTTGAGCTGACAGTTTTGTTTGCCTCCATCGGAATGGTTTTGACCTTTTGCTGGCTTTGCCAACTGGCGCCGTTTGTTAAAAAGGATCATTTCAATCCAAGGTCAACCGACGACACATTTGTAATGGCGCTTGAATGCACTGATCAGACAAACGAAGCGGAAGCCGTTGCATTTTTAACCAGTATAGGAGGACAGGATGTATCGGTTCAATATAAAGAAACAGGTTGGTGGCTGGGTCGGTATGACCAGGATACCAAAAGATTTGAAAGAAAAACAGAAGTAGCAGTTCATTGATCATATAATAATAGGAAATGAAAAGATATTCGATCATAACAGGATGTGTACTGGCTGTCGTATTAATAAGCTGCGACAATACAAGGCGTAATCCGGGCAGAGCATATATGCCGGATATGACCTATAGCCCGGCCTATGAAACCTACGCGCCCGCACAGGAAAGGCTGAAAGCTTCGGGCGCCGCTGATGAAGCGCATTATACGGGCCAGCCTGTTGCAGGTACGATCGCAAGGGATGAGCAACTGCCTGTGCGCATGTCGGCAGATACGGTAGGTTACCGCCTCTCAGCTTCAGTTAAAAATCCCCTGCCTGCCGCATCCATCGATATGAAAGAAGCGGAAAGATTATACCTGGTGAATTGCGGGATCTGTCATGGCGCCAAACTCGATGGCGACGGCCCTCTTTATAACGGTGGCGCCGGGCCTTACACCGCGGCTCCAAAAAATCTGATGGGTGATGACATGAAACTGCTGTCGGAAGGAACGATGTTTCATGCAGTAACGTATGGTAAGGGACAAATGGGTAGCTATGCGTCGCAGTTGACAACAAAACAACGTTGGGAAGTGATTGCTTATATTAAGGCCAAGCAATTCCCGGCTGATGCGGCTGCTGCGGACACTACTGCAAAACCAGCGGCTGCGCCGGATAGCGCGACTGCACCAACAACGAATTAAGATTTTGATCAAGAAAATAAATGAATGCTGATGTCAATCCGGGAAAATTTCATAGTGCCGAAAAGATATAACACGATATCCATTGCTTTGATGGTAGTGGGTGTACTGGCCATTATTGGTTTGTATGTCACGGCAGGTTCCAAAAGCGATCCGCAGTCACAGGCCAGGTTTTGGGGAAGCCTGTTGCAAAACGGCGTTTACTTTTTGCTTACTGTAAATGCGGCTATGTTCTTTATCTGTGCCACTACCCTGGGATGGGGTGGTTTTCAATGGGCTTTCGCCCGTGTGTCGGAAGCCGTATCGGCTTGTGTTCCTGTACTGAGTGTTATTTGCGGAGCTATCCTCCTGGCTATCGCATTTGGTGGCAACCATGAGATTTATCACTGGACTGATTCCGAACATGTAAAACATGATCCGACCTTATTACACAAAGCCGGCTTTTTGAATAAAGGATTTTTCGCTGTTGTCACCGTTCTTACACTGGTATTGTGGAGCTTCCTTGGGTGGAAAATGAGACAAAGAAGCCGTATGCTCGACAACCAGCCATTGCGCACAAGGGAAGAAGGCAAAGCTTATATCTGGACCAATACCATCTGGGCCGCATTATTCCTGGTTGTTTTTGCGCTTACCGTTCTTTCTTCTATTCCCTGGCTCTGGCTGATGAGTATCGATGCGCACTGGTACAGCACCATGTATAGCTGGTACACCTTTGCGAGCACTTTTGTTTCAGGTCTGGCATTGATCACCCTCTTTGTGATTTTCCTGAAGAACAACGGTTACCTGGAATACACCAACAAAGAACACCTGCATGACCTGGGTAAGTTCCAGTTCGCGTTCTCGATCTTCTGGACCTACCTCTGGTTTTCACAATTTATGCTGATCTGGTATGCGAATATTCCCGAGGAAACCGTTTACTTTAAACCAAGAGTAGAAGGTGAGTATACCGGGGTGTTCTGGCTGATGTTTATCATCAACTTCCTCGCGCCTTTATTAATATTAATGAGCAGGGATTCGAAAAGGAATTATTCCACCGTGGCATTTATGTCAGTTCTGCTGATATTCGGTCACTGGCTCGACTTTTTCCAAATGGTATTCCCAAGCCCTACAAAAGGACATGTTCCAATGATCTTATATGACCTGGGTATTGGGCTCGGTTTCGTAGGGTTGATTATGTTTGTAGTGGGTCGATCATTGGCGAAATATCCATTGCTGGCGAGAAACCATCCGTTTATAAAAGAGAGTGTCATACACCATAC
>JAEZRB010000110.1 GCA_023412975.1 Bacteroidota bacterium
GCATTGATGGGAGCTGGGGGCTTGTTTAAAAATATTTACAGCGTGGCGATGATAAGATTAATAATTCATATAGAAAAGATGAAAACACCGGTTTGTAATGATGAAAACACGACGACATTGGAAGCAGATCAGCGTCGCTTGCTTTCCAGGTATTTGGCATGGATAATCTCGCTCATGGGTTTGCCGTATACTTTACTTTCCACCCATGATATAATATCCAGGTAAGCGAAGGCGCGTGTTTCGAAACGATTTTTTTCAAGGTGTTTGATTTTCTGCAGAAACACTTCAAGTTCGGGCTTTAATTTTTTTGCCGGAATATGATGAAAGGAATGGCGCAGGAAACTGAACATGGCTTCTTCCACAACCGTCAGGTTTTGCATCTTAGCCATGAAACGGTAAACTGATTTTGTCAGTGATTCCATGATATCATAGTTGCCCAGTTCATAATGCGCCAGCAGGTGCTGGAGCCGTGCATAGCATTGCAGATCGGTGCGGAGCTCGCCTTTTTCATTAATGATCTTCTGCAGGTAGTCGATACAGGTACTATAGTCGCCACTGCCAAAATAAAGCGTTGCTATTTTATAGTTAAAGATCATGATACGATGCGGGTCGAGAAATAAGGCGTATTCCTTTAGCTTTTCTTCAATTTCCGGAACGGCTTTCAAACCTTCCCGGAAGGTGCCCATCATAAAATGCTGGTTGATGCCCGCCGTACTTATGTAGACAAATGCCTGGATCCTGAAGTTATCGTGATCTTTTACGCGATTGGTTTGTGCGAATGCTTCAAACTCTTTGAGCGTTTTTGCAAATTGTTTATAGTTGCGTAAATCGAAATGCGCGTTGAGCAGGTAGTGCATCCCCTTGATATAGTGGCTGGTTTCAACACGGATCATCAGTGGCTGCGACCTGAACAGGTCAACCCATTTTTTTGCGTAGCGATAATATTGCAGAAAATCCTGGCGAATGAAAGCATACCAGCAAAAGCTTTGGTATAAATAAAGCTTTTCATAAAACCCTTCCAGCTTATCAATATTCTGCGGCATATTTTCCTGCATGAATTTCTTCACGCCGGCTTCATCGTTTTCATTACGGGCATGACCATGAAGGGTAAACCAGCTGAAAAGCTGCAGGGAAAGATTGCTGAGTCTTGCCACGACGTCTATATGGCGGCTGATCTCATTTGCCTCTACCGCCAAACGGTTGGCGCGGTTTTCCACGCTATGCGTGATATGCAGGTTTTCGATCCTTTTCTCCAGCGCGATCACCTGGGCAAGAAAATAGAATTTTTGGTGGGTTTTGGCCAGTTCCTTCACGCGTTCGAGGATCTTTAGGCTTTGTACAAACAGCCCTTTTTTGTAGAGGATATGCGCATAGTCGAATTGCTCATTGAGCTGAAGGTCAAGGCTGTCGGCGCTTTTTAGGAGTCGGAGGCTGGCGAGTATTTCGCGGTAAAGATGGGTTTTTAGATTGTAGAGCTGTCTTTTTTCCGTACCGGGGAGTTTCTTCAATAAGGCTTTTTCGTCATACGTGTCGAGTTTGTCTAACGCATCGAATAGCCTCACTATTTTAAGGTCCTCATTGGCCGAACTTCTTTTAATATAGAGCTTAAAATGCCGCTTTTCTGCCTTTTCAAGCGATTTTATCAATTGAAATAATGTATCATAAGAGCGGTTGGACATCGGGCAGAAATTTTCATGGAATCGGCCACCAGCAAGGGTTTCGGTGATCCGGGCGGCGTTTTGGCATACTCAAAATGACATGAACTTGTTTTGAGCTCGTGAAAAACGCGGCTTAGATTTGTGTTGTTATTACAAGGTTCATACAGCAGGCAATCGTTAGAAAAGCAATAGTCGTCAGAGGTCAAAATTAAGAAGCAGAACCTGTAAAAACAATCCGCCGCAGGGCGGTTTACCCCGATCTGATTCGAAATTTTTCATATGGCAAGCAATCGTTAGAGGTCAGTCCGTTTCTACGGAAGGGCCTTTTTTGTTTTACGGCGGCGCTAAAATAGGGGTTAATTGGATTATCCGTTAATAAATCATTAACTTTTTTCCAATTACTAAATCTTCAATTTAGCATTTTAGCGAACCTTGCAGCATCTTGAGTTTTTTCATATCGACCATTTTGAGCACAATTATCACCGTATACCCCCGGTACCGGCCTTGCGTCATTTCATAGACTTTTTCTGGGAGACACGTTTTGACGCATTATGGAAGCAATATCCAGAAGGTTTTTCGGATGCGCAGTTTCCAAATATTGGCTATACCTATATTATCAATCTGGGTACGCCATTCGTGATGCAGGTCGGCGACCAGAAATTTCCTATGAAAAATGATGGGTTCCTGCCACGCTATAATGCGATCGAATGTTTTCACCAGGCGGGCAACCATTTATTCGGGATCAAGTTCCGGGTATCACCGGTTATATTTGAAACCAAGGTTGACTTTTCAGAATACCGCGGATATATTTTTCCCCTAAGCTATCTGCTCGATCAGGGTATTATTGACAAGGTAAAAGAAGCAGGAACTTTTGAAAAGCGTGTATCGATCCTTTCCCGTTATTTTCTTACGTTGTTGTCGGCATATAGCGGCTCCATGCACCCGGTGAATATCGTCAGCGGCATACTGGAAGAATGTTTTCAAAATAATGAGTTTAATGTGTCAGTTGAAACACTGGCGGAGAAACATAAAATATCTTCACGAACGCTTCAACGATATTTTGAAACATGTACCGGCATCAGCAGCAAGCAAGCGCTGCAGGTTATGCGGATACGCAAGGCAACCGCCCACCTGGCCAATTCACCGGAAAGTTTTCATTATTCACAGTATGACTACTACGACTATAGCCATTTTTTCAAACACCTCCGGAAGTTTCTACAGGAAAACACTTTGAAAAATATGCAGCCGCATTTAAAACTGCTGGAAAGGCTGCATAAATAACAAGACATAAAACCTAATCCCAGGTGGAGTTATTTCCCGAATAGTTTATCCCAAAAACTTTTTGGTTTCTCTTTGTTCCTAAACTTTGCAACCACTTCATCAGTGGGGAATCCAAGGTATCGGGTTGCATTATAAGCAACCAGGTATTTTGAATGATTTGTATAGCTGGAAAGTAAATCTGTAATCCTATTGTCTTTAAAAAGTGGTAGATAATATAAAACGTCAATCAGTTCATGTTCACCGGTGATTTGTGGCACTGTCTCGAGAACGATATCCTTCATTATTTCATCCTGGGATATTTGAAAGATGGAATGGGCGATTTTTACTTTCATCGCTCCTTTGCTCTTAGAAAGTAAGTTAACCAAAGTGGGAAGTGAGTCTTTTGATTTGATGTGTCCAAGTCCGATAATTGGCCAGTCGTCCTGAAGGCTTGCGGCTTTTATAAGTTCAGCTTCTGCGGCTATTAGTTCCTCGTTCGTCAGCCTGTCAAGCAGGTAGAGTGGCACACCGTCTTTTCTTTGTTCCCAAGTTTCTGCTTCTAAATATTCCTTTTTAAATATGTCGAAATTGTTTGTCACTATCGTGTTATATATCGGATCAGACAGCTACTGATCATAATCTTCGAGGTCGACCACATCGATGTATTGTTCCACCGAAAACCAGTCATTGAACATTTTGTATGTCCTTTTATGAGGCCAGTCACTAGTTTCCTCAGACCAGTCGTTCAGTTCGTTGGAAAATATCGTGTCAAAATTTTTCTTAAGCCATTTACCAAGTTCATTAGGCTCAAACATCATTGGTGCGAGGTAGATCCTGCCTTTTGTGATTTCATCGTTATCGGTGGAAATATCTGTGATATGACGAACCCAGTCCAGAAATGCTGTTTTAGGTTTGACTACAAAAGCAGAACGGTCAGCATAAGTCTCTTCCTCATAATCCTCTTCAAATTCATCGGTTGCATTCATACCCAGCTCTTCAAGGTATTCATCTGCGGTTTTGGCAATCACGGTAACATGTAATACACCGTCATCATCTTGCTGGATCATAAACTCACTCAGGAACCAGTCATATTCGGGAAGGGTCTTTTGCTTTCGCTCGATCATTGTTACGAGCTTTGAAAAGCCATTTCCCTGTTTACCCAGATGGCCTTTAGTTTGATCAAGCAATAATTTATATATCTCGGGCGAAAAATTTTTGAGATTGGCCAGGTTCCAGGCTACGATACCCAGGTCCAGCATTACTTCCAGTTCCTCTCTGTTACCAATGTCGTCGGTGAAAGGCTTGATTAGCCCGAGCAGCAGGGCTGAATACTTAATCTCGGGCTCATGAGCAGTTGAATTTCCTTTTTGATTTTGATGCATTTGGATGACCCGGGTCTGACTGGGGCCATCTTTTTTATTGTTTTCGTTCATCACTTAAAATTAAGGCAGGCGGTTCAATACGCACAATTAAGTTTAACCCCGGGACAAAGTTTCACCAACAGTCAAATAGAATGATTAGATACATTACTCTTTAGATTCTTTTTGCGATTTTCTCCAAAGGTCCCTGCTTACTTGTATGGTCGGTAGACCATCACCTCCCAAACTAACTTTTAAGCATCCGGCATAGTCGTAGCAGCGGAAAATATCCTTTAATATCCCGTTTTCAGTATCAATAAGAAATGCAAATCCATCCAGGACACTGTGAGACAACCTATGCTTCAATTCAAAATGCTTGACCAGTTTCCCCTTACCCTCCGGGCAGCCACAGCATTCAGAATCCCGCACAGTCATATAGTAGGGGATGCGTATTTCGGATTTGATCTCTGCGAACAAATCCTTTAGCTGCGCCAGGAAAAGATATTTTTCCTTGTCTTCAAATACGTCATCTTCCTGCATATAGGGTTCAAAGATGGACGCATCCTGAGATATACAGGCCTCAATGAATTTGCTGATGACAAGCTGGCTTTGGTTTAAATCCTGTTGCTCTCTGAACCTGGTGTTTGAGCGGAGATGAATCGTTGTCATATTGGGTCAGTTTTTTGGTAAAAAAAGCGAAGCACCATTGAAAGTTATTTTAATTCCTGAGATAAAAACCGCCGTGTGGAAAGGTTCCTGCCCGCTGTGTCAAGATTGTGGAGAATTTCTAAATCCTGGCCTGAACAGACAATTATCAATTAAGCCAACTAAAAAGGGCCGGTAAGAATACCAGCCCGGAACATTAACATGAGAGAAAACTAAGAAACATGAATATTGTTTGACGATTATCGACATCGTCTCATTGATCATTCAATTGACTTTCACAACCTGATTCTAATTACCTGCCCTTTGTCTTTCTTCTTCAGAACCCGTTGTTCTTCTCCTGGCGGCTTGTACTTTATTATTTCCAAAACGGTAGGTGAAACTCAGGGTGGTCACCCTGCTTTCACGATATGCGTGCCATTTTTCAACATAGACACCCGGATAAGTAATCGTAGCGCGGGGCCGATTGGTCCAGAAGATATCTGTCGTATTCAGTCGGATCGTTCCTTTGTTTTTCATCACTGATTTTTGAACGCCGGCAGAAAGTCCCCATTGGGGTTTCGAAACCATAAACCCATATTGGCCACCTGAGTAGAAGTTACCATTTAGCTCAGCACCCCATCCTTTTTTAAAAGTAAAGCTGTTATTGCTGGTCATGTTAAAGGCAGGTTTTCCATTATCCAGCGTAGTACCGGCAAGGTTACCATTGAAGTGATTATAAAATACATTGCCGTTGTTGATCATGTTCCACCATTTCGTAAGTCGTATTGGCGCTGAAACGGTGAGACCAAAATAATCCGATGATTCGAGGTTGATGGGTATCTGGACCGTAACATTATCATCAGAGGGTATATTGGGGAATACATCCTTGAATCTCGCGATGGCAATATTTTGGTTATCCCTTGTATGACTATAGCCCAGTGTGAAGTTGAGGTTCTTTAAGGTATAACTAAGTTCGTACGACCAGGTAAGCTGTGGCAACAATCCTGGCTGACCGGTCGCATAGGTGGTGACGTCGATAAGGAATAAAAACGGGTTGAGGTTATTGTAACCCGGGCGATCGATACGCCGGCTCACAGAAAGGCCCAGGCTCTGGTCTTCTTTAATATGGTAGTTCAGAAATGCTGATGGGAAGAGTTGGAAATAGCTGGAATCAAAACGCTGGTTTCCTTTTACCTGGTGTGTTTTGATATGGGTATGTTCGCCGCGCAAACCCACCTGCCAGTCAAATTTTTTATATGCTTTACTAAAATTGACATAACCCGCGTTGTTATTCTCTTCGTAAAAGAAGCGGTTGGTTTTATTTATATCGTTTACAGGTGTACCACTGCTTACGTCAAAAAATTTAGCGTCATTGTCGCTGGAGACAAAACTGATCTTTCCACCAGCCTCGAACTTTGCCTTATTTTTTAAGGGGTGCACATAATCCAGCTTAGCTGTTTTCAGGGTTAGTTCTCCATCCTGGTCGCCATCAAGCCGGTAGTCATCGCGCAATGGGTCCCCATTGGTTTTGTAATACCTGGTTTTATTATAAGAAAGCGAACTGGATTTGAAAACACCATAGTCTACATCGGCAGTCAATTCTTTGCCGGTGCTGTCGAAACTATGTTTAAAGTTGAGATTGGCAAAAATATTACGACCATGATCATTATTACCCGCGTTAGTTTCAAAAGTTGAAAGCGGCTGACCGTTTGCATCAATTACAGTGGCCAGGTTATCGCTGACTCTTTTAAAATGATTGAAGTTGCCATTTACAACGAAACCTATGATAGTCTTTTTAGTAGGAAAAAAATCTGCGCCGAACCTCGCAGCATTTGATGTGATGGGAAAACGTCCGAAATTGTCTTTAATATCACGGCCTACAAAATTTCCGTTTTCATAGAAGTTGCGGTCAAGAACCAGGTTGTTGAGTCCCTTGCGGTAAGCATAATTGTAGTTTCCAAATATGTTGACCTTTTTATTACGGTAGTTAAAAGTAGTGCTCGCATTGGCTTTGGGATAAACGCCCTGGCCATAACCGGCAGTGAATGTACCATTGATGCCAAAACGCTGGTCTTTTTTCATCCGGATATCGATGATACCCGAATTTCCTGCCGCGTCATATTTAGCTGAAGGATTGGTGATGATCTCGATACGTTCGATTGCATTGGCCGGAAGCCCGCGAAGATAATTGGCCAGATCAGCACCACTCATCGGTGATGGCTTTCCATCGATCATGATGATGACACCCTGCCGGCCACGCAGACCGAATACATCATTTTGATCGACCGTTACGCCTGGCGAACGTTCCAGCACATCCATGGCCGAGCTGCCTGCACTAACAATACTGTTTTCTACATTCACCACCAGCCGGTCGCTGAGTCTTTGAATAAATGGTTTTTTACTTGTCACTGTTACGCCGCTCAGTTGGGTAGCCTGTGAAGTGAGGATGAGCTTTCCTGCATTTTGTACCGGCTCAGCATCGGTTATGTTTATTGCAGCAGAATAAGTAGCAGATGAATTTACCATGCTGGCTCTCACCAGGTAAGAACCTTTATTCAACCTGTCGAATTCTGCCATGCCTTTGGAATCTGTGATGGCTAGTTTGACCAGCGAAGAGTCGGGGGCCTTTAGTAACTCCACCGTCGCGTTCTCCACCGGCGTTTCTTTTTCATTGAAAACGGAAATGCGAATCATAGCACCGGGAACGGATTGCGACAGTGCCCAAATGGGTGAAATAAAAAGAAAGAATATAACCAATATTGATCTCATACGTTGGGTTTAGAGATCAAATATTGCTATAAAACGAATTTCTTCGTAGTTATTTGGTATGGCCAGTAAAAACGGCCCTACAGGCGGTCGGTTTGGTCAAAAAGCTGTCTGTTTTTTACATTAAAAATTAAGCTTAAATATGTCAACGAGCGCTGTCTCTCAACGCTTTGAACTCGGATTTCTTTTTCCAGGCTGGCCACTCATCACCAAAAGTTAGCCTGCGTCCCAGGCGAAACAACAGACGCAGGTCCGCAATAGCGCCGTCCAGTTTCCAGGTGCCGGCATCAAATTCATCAGACGGACGATGGTAGTTCTTTTGATTATATTGTTCATTCATTTTTTCTCCATAGTCTTTATCCTGGCCAATGACATCGATACCGCTATTGGTAAAAATGGCAGGGATGCCAACCTTGGCAAAATTGAAATGATCTGAGCGGTAGTAATATCCTGCTTCAGGGTGATTTTCATAGGTGATCACGCGGTTTTCTTTTGCGGCTTCTTCCTTTAAGTAATCTTCCAGTTCCGACTGCCCTTCCCCAATTACGATAATATCTTTCGTTTGTCCGTACCAGTTCAGGCCATCCATGTTAATATTCGCCACCGTTTTAGCAGCGGGATAAATCGGGTTTTGTGCATAGTACGCCGAACCCCATAATCCCTGTTCCTCCGCTGTGCCGGACAGGACGACGACGGTGCGTTTTGGTTTCGCCTCAATACTTTTGTATGCCCTGGCCAGTTCGATCAACCCGGCTGTTGCGCTGGCATTATCTAATGCGCCGTTATAAATTGAATCACCCGTTTCATCAGGTTTGCCAATGCCGAGGTGATCCCAGTGTGCCGTATAAATGATAGTTTCATCAGGATGTTCAGCGCCCGTGATCTTCCCGATCACATTCATTGACTTGCTATAATTGGTGGTTACCGTCATGCTGGTGGACAGGCTCACACCCAGGGGACGCCCCCTGAAACCACGTTTATCAGCAGTGGCTAATAGCGTCGTATCAAAACCCGCTACTGTTAGAATCTTACTGGCTGCAGGCGCGGATATCCAGCCGATGATATCACATAAGGCTTCATTTTTGCCGCGGTTATCAAGCCTGAGGCGGGATGTATTCCAGTTATTTTGAGGAACAGTAAATGGATAGCTCGCGGCGGCTGTGTGATGTACGATCAGGCAGCCCCTGGCGCCCTGCCTGGCGGCTTCTTCAAATTTGTATGTCCATCTGCCGTAGTAGGTCATGGTAGTTCCTTTGAATAAAGTGCTATCGCCGGCATGAAAACCGGGATCATTCACCAAAACCATTACCACTTTACCTTTCACATCGAGTCCTTCATAATCATTCCAGTTATGTTCAGGTGCAACTACACCATAACCAGCAAAGACGATCTCTGTACGATCAAGTGAAACCGTGGGATCCGTTTTATCGGTCCAGATCACATATTCATCCAGGCCTCTTAATTCAAAATTCCCACGCGGTGAGAATACCTGCATCCGCGGTGACGCATTGGTGGTGATACGAACCATCGGCACTTCCTGGAAATAACTTTCTCCATTGCCTGGTTCGAGGCCTGCGAGTTTGAACTGCTGCTCCAGGTATGCTATTGTTTTAGCCTCTCCTTCTGAGAATGGTTTTCTCCCCTCAAACTCATCGGATGCAAGAACGGATATATGATGAGCAAGGCTATCAGCATTTAGTGCTGCGAAACCGTCCTGGTCACCCAGCACAACATCGCCGTTTTTACAAGAATATAAAAGTAGAAGGCAAATAGCTGTGATGGTTGAAATTTTGCGGGTCATAACGAAAGATTTAATGACGTAAATGAATACTCGCTGTGTTTGTTTCAAAGAAACAAAAAAAAGAAAGTTATCCATTTCGGGATAACTTTCTTTTATAAAAGGAAAATATTTTAGCCTTTGTTGGGCTCGAGCAGTTTGAAGAATTGATCAAGTTGAGGCAGGATCACTATCCTTGTTCTGCGGTTGGAAGCGCGACCTTCTTTTGTTGAATTGTCAGCAATGGGGTTGTATTCACCGCGCCCGGCAGCAGCCATCTTCGCAGGATCAAGTCCATATTCCTTTTGGAGAATCCTCACTACGGAAGTAGCGCGTTTAACACTCAGGTCCCAGTTATCGAGCAAATTGCCGGCACCACGATAATCTACATTATCCGTATGACCCTCTACCATGAATTCGATATCGGGTTGATTCTTTAATACCGTTGCCACTTTGCCTAATACCTGTTTAGCCTGTGGTGTTATATCGAATTTTGCTGTTTTGAAAAGAAGCTTATCGGAGATATCGATGTACACAACACCTTTATCAACTTTGATATTGATGTCTTCATCAGCCATATTTCCGATCGCGCCTTTGAGGTTCATCACCAGGGCCATGTTGAGTGAATCTTTGCGCGCCATTTGCTGTTGCAACGTTTGGATATATGAATCTTTCGCGCCGATATTTTCCATGGATTTCTTGATGCTCTCAGCCTGTGCAGACGAGATCACCGAAAGATCCTCGAGTTGTTTGAGGGCTTGTGTATTGTTCTGCTTCAATAAATCGATTTGCTTGTTGAGATTGGCAATATCGTTTTCGAGGCCAGATTTCTGGCGTTGCAGTTCTGCCTTTGCATCGTTGCAGGCAGCGAGATCGCCCTGCACTTGTGTGTATTGCGTCTGCAAAGTTGCATAGTCGGCCTGTGATTTTTTAAACTTCTTACTGCTTACGCAGGAAAAAAGAAATACAGCCGATATGGCAGGGAACACAATTTGTTTCACATTCATAATGGACTTGTTTTAAATTGAATAAAAATAATCAGTTAATAAAAAAGATAGAATTACGGAATGCAGGATAGGTTTAAAGATGGGCAAAGATATAAGAACATTGAAGTTCATTTATTCAAAGTTTGTTAATAAATGACTCCCAAAAACATGCCTGTTTTATAGAAAATAGTCATACATCGTCAAATCCCGGCCGGGTATAAAGATAACTTTCTTTTCGCGGGCTAAAATATCCTGTTCACCGAAAAAATAATGCGGCTTCCGGATTTTCTTTCAACTTTGCGCAGCATAAAATTTTTGTATGGCAAAGGACCGCAAAGCGGCGATCGGGTTTATTTTTATTACACTGCTGATCGATGTGATGGGCTGGGGTTTGATCATCCCGGTGATGCCGGAACTTATCGCGCAACTGAAAAATGTATCCATCAATGAAGCCAGTCCTTACGGTGCCTGGTTGCTTTCGGTGTACGCCATTACGCAATTCGTATTCGCACCGGTAATCGGCAACCTGAGTGATCGCTATGGTCGCAGGCCGGTATTATTGGCTTCCCTCACTGGTTTTGGAATCGATTATCTCTTTCTTGCCCTGGCACCAACTTATGGCTGGCTGTTCCTGGGTCGCATTATCGCAGGAGTTACGGGTGCCAGTTTTACCACGGCATCAGCCTATATCGCCGATATCAGCACCGCGGAAACAAGGGCTAAGAATTTCGGTATGATCGGCGCCGCGTTTGGATTGGGCTTTGTGATTGGCCCGGCGTTGGGGGGATTGCTGGCAGGACTGGGAACCAGGGCGCCTTTCTATGCTGCGGCGGTGCTTTGTTTACTCAATGCCTTGTACGGTTATTTTGTATTACCCGAATCTTTGTCGAATGAAAATCGCCGTTCATTCCAATGGAAAAGGGCCAATCCATTTGGATCGCTTCAGCTGTTGAAGCGGTATCCTGCAGTTGGAGGGCTGGCCATTTCATTTTTCCTGATCTACCTGGCGGTTCAGTCGGTGCAGGGCAATTGGAATTTCTTTACCATCTATCGTTTTAACTGGAGTGAAAAAATGGTGGGCATATCCCTTGCTGTGGTTGGTTTGCTGGTGGGAGCGGTACAGGGTGGGTTAACAAGAGTTGTCAATCCCCGGCTGGGTAATGAGAAAAGTATATATGTGGGGTTGTTACTGTATACACTGGGACTTGCGCTGTTTGCCTTTGCTACAGAAGGTTGGATGATGTTTGCCTTCCTGGTTCCTTATTGCCTGGGCGGAATATCCGGTCCCGCAATACAATCGATTCTGGCAGGGCATGTGCCGCCTTCGGAGCAGGGAGAGCTCCAGGGCGCATTGACAAGCCTGATGAGCCTGACTACGATTATTGGCCCACCGTTGATGAATAACCTGTTTTATCATTTTACCAAACCCGGGGGAGGGATACATTTCCCTGGTGTGGCCTTCCTGGTAGGAGCTGTGTTAATGCTCTTCAGTGTGTTGGTGAGTTATTATGTTTTACAGAAGGAGAAAACACAGGTGATACAATCTACCTGAGTGCGCGTACGGCTTCTAAAAGCGCAGCGACATTCTTTTTTTCACTGCCAATAAATATTTTTTCGCCGATAATCACTACGGGACGTTTGAGAAAAGTATATTCATCAAGAATGTACTGCCGGTAATCTTTTTCGCTGAGAGATTTGTCTTTAAGGCCGAGTTCCTTGTATTTTAATGCCCGCCTGCTGAACAGGGCTTCATAGCTACCCACCATCTTCTTCATTTGATCGAGTTGACGCGCAGTGATCTTTTCTGTTTTGATATCCTGCACTTCAAAACCCAGGTGATCAGGGTCGGATAGAATTCCAGCTTCTTGTAAAATTGCGGCACAGGTAGAGCAGGTGCCCAGGTAATAAATTTTCTTCATGGTTATTCGGACATCGCCACCACTTCTTTTACTTCGGGGATCATGCGTTTCATCATCCCTTCAATACCAGCCTTGAGTGTGATCATAGAGGATGGGCAGCCGCTGCAGCTTCCCTGCATAGCCAGGTTTACAGTGCCGTCTTCATAACTTTTGAACTGGATCGCGCCTCCGTCCATTTCTACGGCAGGGCGAACATAATTATCGAGAAGTTCTTTGATCCTTTTTACTACATCATCATCGTCAGCTGCCACGGTGTTGCTGCTTTCAGTCTTCATGGCTGCTACCTCTTCCTCGTTTACGATAGGTTTGCCTTCTTCCAGGTATTCCTTCAAAAACTGGCGGATTGAAGGGATCACATCTTGCCAATCTTCGGTTTCGCTGGTTTTTGTCAGGGTGACAAAATTGCTGGCGATAAAGATGGCTTTCACGAAGGGGAAACCGAAAAGCTCCGTTGCAAGTGGCGAGGGTTTAGCGCTCTCCACATCCGGAAAATCAATGCTCTTGCCGGGGTACAGCAGTTTGTTGGCTACAAACTTCATCGTCTCCGGGTTTGGAGTCATTTCCGTATAAATACTAATAATCGGGCTTCCGGTCTTAATCATAATCTCGCTTTTTAGGACTGCAAAAATAACAATAATTCTCCCGCTAATGTTTAAAATGGCTGAAAACCTCGTTAAACCTTCTACAGCATGTTTATAGGTGAATTTTTGATCACGAACAATGCGTTTATAAACGCCTAGGAATTAAGTGATCGGGGCAGGCCTCAATTCGTGTCATTCGTGCAATTCGTCGCTAACCCAATTTACCCCGCGTTCGGCCAGGTAACTGATCACAAAATCAAAACAGGCTTTATATTTTCCTACCAGCTCTGGCGGGAATACGCCTTTTTCCGTAAAAAGTCCATTCACAAGGAGGTTTACGGCTGCTGTACAGGTGTAACCTGTCGTGCGTGACATAGAAGAGGTATCGCTGGCGTGATCATATTCGTCATAAAGATCATATACAACAGATATTGGCGAGCCATTTTTTTCACCAGCCACAATTACTTTCATTACGGTAAATTCTTCCTCGCCGGGTTGCAGCTTCCAGTCATTGATCAGGATCTGCGAAGTAAACTCAAGCGGGCTGATCGAGGC
>JAEZRB010000180.1 GCA_023412975.1 Bacteroidota bacterium
ATTCTAAAGAAAGCCGCTGCGATCATTACAAATAAAGGTGGCCGGACCAGTCATGCCTCGATCGTGGCCAGGGAACTGGATGTTCCCGCCGTGGTTGGTTGTGGCAATGCAACTGAAAAAATAACTGATGGGCAAATGATCACGGCTTCCTGCTGCGAGGGTAAAACCGGCTTTATCTATGATGGGAAGCTGGAGTTTACAGAAACCAAACTGGATCTCTCGAAAACATCTAAGCCGCGAAACACAGAAGTGATGCTGATTGCGGGAGATCCTGATAAAGCATTTAAATTGTCTTTCTTCCCCAATGATGGCGTGGGCCTGATGCGTATGGAATTTATTATCACCCATACAGTACAGATCCACCCGATGGCGCTGGTTAATTTTCATGAGCTAAAAGATGAGGCCGCTAAGCAGAAGATAGAAGAGATCACGCACCATTACCCTGATAAGCAAAAATATTTTATTGACAAACTTGCTGAAGGTGTCGCGACTATTGCAGCTGCTTTTTATCCAAAAGATGTGATCGTCAGGATGAGCGACTTCAAAACCAATGAGTATGCAAATCTAATCGGGGGAAAACAATTTGAGCCCTCAGAAGAAAATCCAATGCTTGGATTCCGCGGCGCATCACGTTACTACAGCGAACTCTATCAACCGGGGTTCAGCCTCGAATGTAAGGCGATTCTGAAAGTGAGAGAAGAAATGGGTCTGGACAATATTAAAGTGATGATCCCATTTTGCAGAACCATCGAAGAGGGTAAGAAAGTACTCGCCGCCATGAAGAATGCAGGTCTTGAGCAGGGTGTCAACGGTCTTGAAGTGTATGTAATGGCGGAGATCCCGGCCAATGTGGTACTCGCTTCCCAATTTGCCCAGGTTTTCGATGGATTCTCAATCGGTTCCAACGACCTGACACAATTGCTCCTTGGCATCGACAGGGACTCCGCTATCATCAGTGCGCTTTTCGACGAACAAAACGAAGCGGTAAAAGAAATGATCGCCACTATGATCCGGAAGGCAAAACAGGCTGGTGTCAAAATTGGATTATGCGGCCAGGCCCCCAGCGATATCCCGGAGTTTGCAAAATTCCTCGTGGAACAGGGTATCGACAGCATCTCATTTAACCCCGATGCACTAATGCGGGGTATTGAAAATATCTGCCAGGCAGAGCAAACTCTTTTCCGAAAAGCCGAACCGGTAGGTAATTAGCTTTAAGGGCCGGGCATTTTGAATGTAATCGAAATGCCCGGCCCTATTTTCCTTCACTTTGTTTTATAAAAAAACCCGCTGCTTTGCTTTTCGCAGCGGGATCAAAAACCACACAGTAGGTGGTCTATTTTACAGCGATTTGTTTCGCTGAAATCTTTTTCAGGTTTTCATTGCAGGGCAGGTTAATTTTTAACACGCCATCTTCATACTTAGCGTCGATTTTCTCCATGTTGACTTCGTCGGGCAGGGTAAAGCTGCGGCTGAAAGAAGAATAGTTGTACTCTTTGCGGGTAAACTTCTCGTCTTTTTCTTCTTTGCTTTCACTTGTTTCACTGCTGATGGTAAGCAGGTTCCCGTCGATATCAATGTTGAAATCGGATTTTTTCTTACCAGGTGCTGCCAGTGACAAAACATATCCGTCTTTGTTTTCAGCAATGTTGACGGCGGGCACATTCATTACCCGGCCGAAAGACGAATTATCAAACCATTCATTCCATGGTTTAAAAAAATCACTAAACAGGGAAGGCATCTTTTCCGATAACCTGGTTAGTTCCTGGGTTCCCATAAGACCTCCTTTTTTAGGTTTAAAAAAATGTTTGTTTCATATCAAATGTACTACCTGAAACAAGCCCTGTCCGAGGATTTGCGTCAACTGCACACATGAGATTTATCAGGGATTCAAAGCATTTCTTAAGAACCGTAACTTTGCTGACACAAGCACCCCAAACCTTACCCTGAGACGAAACATTTATTGATAAAGTTTAAAACTGAGGCTATGGAAAGCAGGATGACACTTCGGAAAAATCAGACTTTTGCAGATATGCTTTCTCTTCACAAAGTACAAGGAGACAAAGTTGCGCTGCTCATCGACAACAACGGTCTCTCGAGGGCGGAAGGGAAGATAAAGACGATGCGAAACGATGTTGCACAACCGTATATTGAACTGGACAACGAGCAGCATATCGAGCTCGATACCATCGTGGCGGTAAATGGGATATTCGCGGATCCTTATTCTGAATGTTGAGGGAATGAAAATAGACTTATTAATGATGTTCTCATACGCGTCCGATTTAGCCAATCTATGCAATTACAGCTAGGGGAACGCCATAAAATCTTTCAATACCCTATCGCCTGTAAAAACGCAGACTTTTTTCTTTTGGAAACATCCAGCGTACTACCATTTCTCATGACAACCTGCCCGCCCTCTCCCCGGATATACCTGTCAACATAAAATTTATTTACGATAGTCGAATAGTGTATACGAATGAATATATCTGCTGGCAACAATTCCTCGAAATCCTTTAAAGTGCGGCTTACCAAAAACTTTTTATTAGTTGAAAGATAAATATTGGAATAGTTATCACTCGCCTCGAGGTAAATTATGTCTTCTATAGCGATGAACTGAAGTCCATCACTTGTTGGGATGGTCAGTAGTTTCGTTTGTTTTTTTTGCAAATGTGCGATTAGCAGGTCCAGTTGCGCAGAAGAGGAGGTTTGATCCTTTTTCGCTTCAGCCCTGGCAACTGCCGATTTTAGCTCTTCGATTTCAACCGGTTTTACCAGGTAGTCCAGGGCACAACTTCTTATCGCCTTCACGGCGTAGTGATCGTAAGCTGTAACAAAGATGAGTTCAAAGTTTCTGTAACTTAATTGTTGTAACATCACAAAACCATTCATCTGCGGCATTTCGATATCCAGGAAAACCAGGTCAGGTTTCTCCTGGTCAATAATGCTTATCGCCTCTTCCGGATTATCACAACAGGCAATGATCTGAACCTGTTTGCAATGATTGGAAATTTTTTCTCTCAATGAGCTCAGGTTACTCTCATCATCATCTACCAATACTGTTCTCAGCATGTTCTATTTTTATGACTTTGATCCATTAATTCTTATGACGGCTTTTGTTCCAGCGGGTATGCCGCCGTTCTCCAGGTCCGCAATGACAAGGTCATCATCTATCCCATTCTGGTTATGCAGATGAATGCGCTCCCGGGTTATGGCAATGCCATAAGACTGGTACTCGGGTTTGTTTCTTGCTTTAAACTCGGCTGCCCGTAATCTGCCAATACCATTGTCAGTTATGGAATAGACAATGCTTTCATCGCTGAGACTGATCTCCAGTTGGAGCCGCCTGTCCTTTTCCCTTTTGTTCAATAACCCGTGATGAATTGCATTTTCCAGGAAGGGCTGGACAATTAACGGCGGGACTTTAAAATCGCCATGAAATAATACCGGTTCAACACTTATCTCGTATTCAAACTTGTTATTGCAGCGAAACTTTTCCATTTCCAGGTACAACCGGATTGTCTCCAAATCGGTTTGAAATGGCACCAGGTTATTCTTTGAGCTATCTAATACCGATCTGATCAATTTGGCAAAACGGGCAAGATAAGATGTAGCCTTGTCGGCCTGGTTGGTCTGGATAAGGTTATCAATGGCACTCAGACAATTAAAGATAAAATGGGGATTCATCTGTGCCCTAAGCGCCTGCATTTCCAGCTCCATCGCCTTTCGCTTCAGGCCTGACTGTTCATGTTTATAGCGAAGCTTGTCATGCTTTCTTCTCAGCATTATATTTCTTACAATCAATCCCAGTATCAAAAGCAGGGCAATACTCCCGGTTATCAGCCAGTTCCTGAATTGTGCCTGCTTTTGTAGTTCCTTTTGATTCAGTGCCAGCTGCCGATCACCAAGCTCCTTATCTTTTTTCAAAAGCCTGATCTTAGTTTCAGCTTCATTTGCCGCCAGGTAGAGTGCGGTTCTACCCGCGTATTGCACTGTTTCCATTGAATCCCTAATTGCCACGAACTGTTTAAAATAATAATAGGCGCTATCAGCTTTTCCAAGACGGTCATAGACCGATGCCGTCAAGTCGTATGCATTTTTCTGAAACTCTTTATTATGTGCCGTACTGGCAACCCGGTTTAACTCCTTTGCGTATCCAAGAGCCGTCTGCAAATCTGATTTACCCAGGTAAGCCTTTGCAAGCACCAGCAAATTTGTCATCAGGGGGAGAACATCATTGTTCTTTCTTAACTGCGATAACCGGGGCTGAACCTGAAATATTAAACTATCATATTGTTTCGCTGCCAACTGCAATTCCGTGGAAAAGCCGTATGCAAAAGCAGCAAATTTTTTTCTAACCGTAGAATCGTTTGTATACAAACTAATATCGTCCCGGTATTTTTGCTGGTACCAGGCTACAGAATCATATTGTTTCAACACCAGGTGAGCATACGCCATATCTTCAGTATGCGGCCAAATTAGAGCAGAAGGGCATTTATACTCGAATGCCTGGTAGTAATATTGCAATGCTTTGGATGGATCACCAACCCGGTTGAATGCTCTTCCGATAAATGCCAGAGAATAGCACATGAGTATCGTATCATTATATTGCCGTCCTATTTCTACAGCTTCAATTAGATTCTCGAAGGATTTCCAATATTCACCGGTTTTTGAATAGTTGAAACCTGCTGCATACCTGGCCCAACCAAGTGATAATTGATCGCCTGTCTTCGTTGCATATGACATTGCCTGGCTGACCGCGTCGGTTGCCTCTTCATATTTACCGGCAATGGTTAATGAAAAAGCGAGATTATACCAGGCCAGGGGAAGCGCTTTTGCGTCTTTCTCATTCTTCAACACTTCAATGGCTATTCTCGCATTCCGCTCCATTATATCAGGATGCCCTAATAGCCGGCCTTCTACACCGCCCTCGATGACGAGGGCTTCTGCCATACCATTGAAATCATTAATAACGCTTGCTTCCTGGTATGCGAGACGTGCATATTTCAGCGCAGAGTCGGAATGGATCCAGTTGTTGTAAAACTGCCAGCCCAGTGCGTTCAGGCTCTTGACGGTTTCGGGGGCAGCACCTGTGTTGAGATTTTCCCGGATGCTGTCTATCTCATGAGTTTGCGTTTGCGCGGAAAGTGCAAGCAGTACAAAGAAGATAAACAGCTGGCAACGCATAACATAGTTTTAGTTAAGCAGCATCTATTAAAATTACTTCATTTTCCAACAACAGTGATTGCAGTTGTGATTGACGGGTTTATAGATTCATAGTCATTTATTTACCAGATTTAATTCGGGTATATCTTGATACACTCCTTTGTATTTCTTTACCGTCAACCGTGCGACGCCACTCTTCCTCATAATTGTCCGAATCAATAAATTTAATGTTGCGTAAAACTTTTACAATTACTCCAGGCGATGGCTCAAACTCCCCTTCATAATTCAGTATCCTGGTTGTTGAATTGTAATTGCCCTCGCATCTCATATACCCCGTGCCCCAGTGATTCGCAACCAGGGTGAAAAAGAATTTATTCTTCACATTGTCATATCCTTCTACATACATGTCATGGTAGTACATTTCTTTCCCATCTGCCCAGGGCATAGGAATTTTGATGCCGCTTGTCGTTTCCGTAATAAAATATCGGTTTTCCCATATTCCTTTCCTGGTGATGGTACCAAAAGTTTCTATGGGTTTTATGGACGTATCCGCCGGTATATGGCGTCCCTTAAAACTCCACTCGCCATTGAGGTTAGCCAGCATATTGTGGTTGCTATTTGTTTTCGACAATTCGATTTGTTGTTGACGCCGGTTTGCACGATCCATAGAGTCTTCCTGTTCCTGCCCCACGGCGGTTGTTGCCATAACTATCGTCAAAACAAACCCTGTAATTGATTTGCCTGTGATGGCTAATTTATTCATATGATTTAAGTTTATTGTTTACCATTTAGTAGACAAACCACCTATTCGAAAACCTTGTCTGCTGCTGCCAGTAATTCAGCAGGGATGTTGATCCCAATTTTTGCCGCAGCTGTTTTGTTCAGGGTCAGGTAATATCTATCCGGGTGTTTAATCGGGATATCGCCCGGCCTTGCACCTCTCAGTATCTTATCAACGAAATGTGCAGACTCACGAAATTGCTGTTGCAGGTCCGGCGCCCAGGACATAAGCCCGCCTATTTCAACAAACACACTTTGCTGGTAAATCACTGGCAACTGATTTTGGATCGCAAAATCAACCATCATATTCCTGTTGGCAAGTGTAAGGGCCCCCTGGAAAATAAGTACACCATCCATTTTATCACTCGCTATTTCCACCAGGGCTTTGCTTAAATCATCCAGGGACATCACCCGGTACGGCTTTACTACTAAACCCAGCGCTTCAGCAGTAGCTTCCGCTTCCGCAAGCTGTGCTTCATGACCTCCCACCCCGGGTGTTGCAGAAACTAAGGCGATGCGTTTGGCATCAGGTACCATTGCTTTTAAAAGCTGGAGACGTTTTGCGGTAACTCCACCCGGTAATTCGTCCATCCCTGTATAAATGCCGCCTGGATGTTCAAGACTTTTTGCAAAACCATTGCTGACCATACCGGGACAGGTTGCCAGCACCATGGGCATTTTTGGATTGAGCTTTCTTACTTCTATGGCTATCGGAAGAGAACCGGCAACTATGAGCGCGAGATCCATCGCGGCCAGTTCCGTGGCCATAACTCCCAGGTCGCTTGTATTTGGGCGGGCAAGCCTCATTTCAATGTTGAGGTTTTCGCCGTCCCGGAAACCAAGTTTTTCCAGTTCATCCGTAAAAACTTTTTCGAGTTTCATCGCCCCCGCACCGCTGAGGAAACCGATGCGTGGAATATTTTGCATCCGGGAAAACTCATTTCCCCATAGAATTGATGGCACTGCAATAGCCATGGATGCCTGTTTAATGAATTTCCGCCTCGATATACACATGTGCATAGATCATTTTTAAATGTTAGACTATTCTATCCGCAAATTATTTTTGGCATCGTTTATTTAACGCGATGCAGATCCATTTGCAAAAATGGTTCTCCCATTATTTCGCCTTCCAGGAGCCTTGAAACGATACGCCATGTGCCTGAGTCAGGGTTCCAACTGAAAATCTGCACGATAACCCGGTCTGCGTCAGCTTGTTTTTTCACCAGTAAGAATTCATCACCTGTCCTATCCGCGCCGCTTAAGGCTTCTTCATACGGGCCGGAATCACCATGAACTGTGAGTTCATGAAACGTGTATCTCTTCTTCATTCTATCGTATCCGAAAAATGATTGGCTCTGAAACGGAACTTTAAGCCAGGGAACAATTTCATTGCTTATAAAATGAACGCGCAGATATTGGTGGTTCAAGACCCAGTCAACATCAAACCGAAGCGTGAACTTCTCTTTGTGTACCGTTGCGCTGGCCTCCCATTTTCCAACAAGATTGTTAAGGAGGTCGTCATAAAACCTCCCGTCGGTAGTATCTACGGTAGATTGTGAAAAACCAGGACTCGTAAGTATACTCAAAGCCGCCAGGGTACAAAGGAACCTTATTTCTTTACTGATTGTGGTTCTCATATCTCTGTTTTTTTGGGGTTTAAAGTTGGTTTTGTAACTGCCGGCACTATTGGAGTTTCTGCTTAGGCATATCGGGACAAATGAAATTTGCATGCCGGGTCGCCAACTGCCAGGTCCCGTCCCGCTTTATCCAGACATGCGTATAACGCCTGGTTAAAGTTTGTCCTGCCAGGGTCATTGGTGCATTTCGAATTATGACTTCATTACCCATGGAACTGACCACACTGTCGCACAGGACATGGACCTTCTCAGGATTCCGCTCAAACTTCGAGTAGTACAGATTTACTCTATCACCCCTTTTTCTTGTAACAACCAGATTATAAGGTGTATTCACGGTAAAATCATAGGCCCAAATGCGCTCCAGCGCTAGTGTGTCATGCTTCAGGACAGCTTCTGCTTCCTGCTTATCCATGCCTTCTATTTCGCTTTCTATACTCTTATTCTGCGCGTTTAGAAATGATAAACTGGTTAATATCGCAATTGTCAAAAGCAATACTGGTTTCATAAATAAGTTTTATTAATTTAAAATCTGGTAGAAATCCAGGAATTATCCTTCGCGATACAAGTTATTGTAGTGAAAAAGCGATGAGAAGCTGCACTGAGAAACCGGGGGTGTTTTTTGAGTAAGTGATCGCGGATCAAGGAAAAACAGAACGACATATGCCGAAAAGTCTTTTATACCTTACAAAACGGAAGTCAGATATTTCAATGCTTTGTCGCAATTAACCCCTGAACTTGTCGCTTTCTCACCTATAAAATCCGCGAATGTTAGTAACCTTTGCTGATAATTCAGTCTGCATCAAAACCGGGAGCATATGAAAAATAAATTAAAGCCGGAGCATCTTGTAAAACTATTCCTCATCGCCATCATCATGTCTGCTGTTTCTTTTTCTAATGCCCAGCAAACAAAGCCGGCCAGCACTGGCTATGCACCGGCCAACGACACAAAGGTCTATTATGAAGTATACGGTGAGGGGAAGCCTCTGATTTTACTCCACGGTGCCTTTTGTACCATTGATATGAACTGGAGAGAATTAATACCTAAACTGGCAAAATCCAGGAAAGTGATTGCCCTGGAACTGCAGGGCCATGGACATACCCCCTATACTGAAAGAAAGTTATCACGGGAAACTTTGGCCAGCGATGTAGAGAAAGTTATGGACCACCTTAAAATTGACAGCGCAGATGTGGCAGGATATAGTTTTGGCGGGCAGGGCGCTTACCAGTTTGCCATACAAAGTCCAAAGAGAATACGAAAACTCGTGATCATTTCTTCGGTCTATAAAACTGAAGGCTGGGTGTCCGAAGTGAATGTGGTATTTAAAAACATGAAACCGGAACTTTTTACAAACTCTCCTATGCACGCTGCCTATGATGCTGTAGCACCGGATAAAACTAAATGGACAAAATTTCTTGAGCAAATGCTGGAATTGATTGGCGTTCCATTTAACATGGGAGATGAGAATATTGCCAAACTCACCGCGCCTGTTCTAATCATATCTGGCGACAATGATGGCATGGATAAAGTTGAACTTGCAAAAACATATAAACTGCTGGGAGGAGGTATTGCCGCAGGTATGCAACCTATGCCTGCTTCCCGACTGGCCATTGTACCCAACCAGGACCATGTAGGCCTGATGAATCAGACGGACGCTTTATTTGAATACATGGAAAGTTTTTTGCAATAACCTAATACAAAAAAAGCTTTGGTGTCCAGGGCGGAGGGAGAAGACTACATACCTTCTCATCCTCCGCTCTTTTTTATGTAGTAACTCTCTCTTAATAACTCTTTCCCTTAGTCGAGCGAGTAATGCTCAAACATTCTAAATATAAGCACCTGACATAAATCAGCTCCGGATGCTGTTTAAGTCATTGTCAGGTTATATACCACAAAATAGTTTTGCAACACTAACATATTTAAACCATTAGCCAATTAAAACTAACTATTATGAAAAACTATAGAGACTTTCTCGCAGCTGTTATTGGTTTAATCCTGATCCTGTCATCACAAAGCGCGGATGCACAAAAAAAATGGAGCTTTGAACTAAAGCCCGGCGTTAATTTTCCGACTAAAGATCTTCATGACGCGAAGCTTAAAACCGGTTTTAGTTTTGAGGGAGTACTTGCATACAGGTTTATGCCACACCTGGCCGCCTATGCCGGATGGAGCTGGAACAAGTTTAATGCTGACAAATCATTTGCCGGAAACGATACAGACTTTGAAGAAACCGGCTATAGTTTCGGATTACAGTTTATTCAACCCTTTCCAAATTCGAACATCAGTTATTTGATTAAAGCGGGCGGTATCTACAACCATATTGAGACAGAAAATAGTGCTGGAAACATAATCAACGATACCGGTCATGGCCTTGGCTGGCAAGCAGGTGCAGGTGTTTCTATCCCATTGGGTAATAGATGGAACCTGATACCCGAAGTGAGGTATCGTTCCTTATCAAGGGATATAAAAATTGGAACTGAAAAAATCCCGGTAGACTTAAATTATGTATCCGCTGGTTTAGGCATATCCTTTTCTTTCTAAAAGATATGGCTGGAAAGAAAAATTCAGTCTATGAATAAAACAATTAAAAATGTCGGTTACCGGTCAGGCATTGTCGCCTTTACCGCAACACTTGCATTTTATTTTGTTCAGATGCTGCAGATCTGGGGCATACTTAGTTTTCCCTGGGATGAGATTTTGATCTACGGGTTTTCGCTTTGCATCACGATACCTTTTTTGATAGAAATGCTTGCATTGCATTATGTAGTTCCTGCCAATAAAAAATTCTGGAGTCATGGCGCATTGCTGTGTACGGTCATCTATGTGGTTTTCGTAACAGCTAATTATGTGGTGCAACTGGCAACCGTCATTCCCATGACCATCCAGGGTAATGCCGGCGAAATTGAGTTGCTCCGGCAAACCCCACATTCGCTCTTTTGGGATTTTGATGCTGCGGGATATATTTTTATGGGGCTGGCAACACTTTTTGCTGCGCCAATATTTATGAAACAGGGTTTTCAAAAATGGGTCAGGTATTCATTGCTGGCGCATGCCGCCGTTACTCCTTTAATTGCATTTGTTTATTTCTACCCTGATTTTTCAAATAACCTTTTGATGCTGGCAACACCCTGGGCAATTACAGCTCCTTTGTTTATGTTGTTGCTGGCTATATATATTAAGAAGAGTGGCACAGCGTCTTGATGTTTTAATAACCAGGTTTTTGAATATTGCCGGATAAGGGCTTCAGAGGTTTTTATTTCTAAACGACTTGAACCGTGTTCTAATTTTAGAGTTCGCTTGAACACGGGGCAATATGCTTTTTCTCAATTAACAGCATTATGACATGAGCGTTATCAGGCAATCCGATAAATATTTTATATAGTTAGGATTCCCAACTATATGTCTGTCTTTAACCCGGATAAACAAACAAATATCCCGACCATAAAACAGTAACGGGTATGGAACGTATATCCCAGGTATTCAGGACCCTGTTTTGGGCAGTTCACTGAACGAGAAACTAAATTCAAGAAATATCCTCGAAAGCTGCAACGCACAATCCCAATAATGCGGCTCAAAAACTTTGTAAATTTCCAGATAGGGGACAGGTTCCCAACTCACAAAATGTGCACAACATTCTGGAAAAAGTGGTAATAACTTACCAAAATAGTGACCAAAAAAGAGTCATAACGGCACCGATTTTGCTGTAAAGCCAACTCCTGCCCCTCTCGAAAAAATGCACAAATTCCAGCCGTGCAGTTTTCCTTTCATGGAAAGATTTCATTTTGATTTTTTAGTCAGCGTTTTTTGAAGCAATCATCATTTTATCACAAAACAAAAAATTTTTTACATAGATAAAATTTAACACTTAAAACTAATATGCTATGATAGTCTTACTCCTCTCCAGAGGATGTGGGAATGCTGTTGCCGCATCCAGGATAACCACTGTATTTATTCTTGTACTTCTTACGTTTTTCTTTGGTGCTTTTAGTAGTAATGCCCAAACATCCAGTCTTCAATTCGCACCTATTCCAACATCGGAAGCTGATATTATTGCACCCGGCCGCGGCGCTGAACAGTGGCATAACGGTAGTGTGGGCATTTCCAATCCGACAGATGCCAGTAACCTATCGTCATTAGATGTTTATTACCGATTTACCTGGAACATGCTTGAAGGCCGCCAGGGTGAATACACCTGGAGTTATTTTGACGGGCTTGTTCGCGGCGCAATAAATAACGGACAAAAGCTCTCGTTCGGTATTATGAGTTGTTACCCCAACGGAACAGGCAGCCCCGGAGTGATAGAATATGATAATGGCAATGCCGCATACCCTGAATACCTTCACCGGCTAATGCAGGGGGAATCAAATTCCGATTGGAAAACAACAGGTAGCGGGCCAACCAGCGGTTATGGAACATGGGTTCCAAACTGGAATAGTCCAAACTACCTTGCGCGCCTGAAAGCTTTGCATGAAGCTCTCTATGCCCATATAAAATCGACCAGTTATAAAGCAACAAAAGGTCCCAATTCAGGGAAGACCATTGCGTTTAAAGATGCCATATTCGCGATTGATATCAGGGGCTATGGCTCGTGGGGCGAGTGGCATAGCGCCAGCATTATAAACGTTATCGGGAGCTATCCCTCGGGACGAGCGCCCACCGCAGCCTCTTTGAAAACCATCATCGACCATCACGCAAATGTATTTACTGACCATCCATTGAGCCTTATGATATCGGTATTCGATGGTGAGAGGCTCTTTAATACATTCACGCCAAAAGAAGTGGGCGCATATGCACTGCAAAGAACAAATAAGTGGGGACTTTTTGGATGGCGCCGGGATAACTGGGGGGCTACAGACAAATATCTTGATCAGTATCTTAAGGACAACAAGGTCTCTTACGGAAACTCGGGCTTATTCAATAGCCTGATTATGGAGCGCTGGAAATATGCACCCATAACAGGAGAAC
>JAEZRB010000192.1 GCA_023412975.1 Bacteroidota bacterium
TACAGTCTTTTTTGGTGCAACGCACGGGGTGACAGCAAGGTTGCGTTTGTTGTTATAAGATAACCCATAGTTAAAATCACAGTATATCACGGTCTTTTCCCCATGGAATGTTTAGCTCCCACTGCTAGATTTCAGTTGGAATGTCTTACTCCGTTTATATAATCTCCAACTTCGCCCGAACTGTATTTTATACAGGAGTAACTAATAATCTTCGATTAAGAGTGCAGCAACACAAAAACAATGAAAGCAAGTTCACCAGCAAGTACAAATGCCATTATTTAATGTACTACGAGGATTACAGTGACATTAGAAATGCCATCGCCAGGGAAAAGCAATTAAAAAAATGGCTTCGAAAATGGAAGGTCGATCTAATACGAAAAAGCAATCCCGAGATGCTGGATCTTTCAAGCGGCTGGTATTAGAAAACCTATATTCTTCCGGAAATGCGATATCTCACGCATATATCCGCTCGATCGCATCCCTGTATTTTTCGGTGATCACCTTTCTTTTCATCGAGAGCTTGGGGGTCATCTCACCGGTGTCGATGCTCCATTCGTTGGGCAGCAATTCAAACTTTTTGATCTGCTCAACGTGGTTGAAATATTTATTGAATGCTTCGATGATCTCTTTATACAGCGTTTTTACTTTTTCATGGTTAACCAATTGCTCGTTGGTACTTTCTGCAGCAATACCATGGTGGCGGGCCCAATCACGAAGGGTGGGAAAAGAAGGAATGATCAACGCCCCTACAAATTTTCTCTCGGGTCCAACAATCATTACCTGTTCAATGTACGGAGACTCCTTAAGTTTATTCTCAATGCTAAGCGGCGCTACATATTTACCACCACTTGTTTTAAACAATTCTTTTTTCCGGTCGGTGATCTTCAGGTAACGATTGTCGACCATTACACCTATATCACCAGTATGAAACCAGCTATCTATGATCACTTCATCTGTGAGATCCTGACGCTTATAATAACCCATCATCACATGAGGTCCGCGAGTCAGGATTTCGCCATCTTCCGCAATCTTAACTTCCACTCCTTCTATAACAGGACCAACTGTGCCAAACATCCTGTCTTTTTCATCAAAACGATTAACGGCGATCACAGGTGAAGTCTCCGTTAAACCGTAGCCTTCCATAATGGGAATGCCGGCAGCTGTAAAGATCCGGATCAATCGCACCTGGCAGGCGGCGCCGCCAGAGACAATGCACCGGATATTATTTCCTAAAGCTTCCCTCCATTTACTAAATATGAGTTTGTTGGCGAGTTTGAGTTGGGCATCATACCAGAATCCCTGCTTCGTATTGATCTCAAATTTTTCAGCCAGGCCATGCGCCCAGAAGAATAGTTTCTTTTTAATCCCCGTAAGCTCCGCGCCTTTTTGCATGATCTTATCGTATACTTTCTCCAGTAGTCGAGGTACGGTTGTAAACATATCAGGGTTCACCTCCTTCAGGTTGTCGCCGATCGTTTCCAGGCTTTCCGCATAGTAAACGGAAGTGCCTTTAAAAAGGTAGAGGTAGCTCACCATTCTTTCAAAAATATGGTTGAGGGGAAGAAAGCTTAGTGTTTTCATATTCTCCCCTGGAGGAAAACAGGGCAGGCAGGCCAGCACGTTCGAAAGGATATTCCGATGACTAAGCATCACCCCTTTTGGAGTACCGGTGGTACCGGATGTATAGAGGATCGTTGCTAGATCCTCATACCTGATGCGATCTGCAATAGGTTGTATCCTGTTTCGTAATTCAGGCGTTGCCATTCCTGTCACCACTTTCCAGTGATGTGCATTGGGCACGTGTTCAATGGTATAAATTTCCCGGAGGCTGGGCACCCGCTCTTTTACACTCAGAATTTTCAAATAAAGTTCTTCGTCATTCACAAAAGCGAGCTTCACCTGCGAATCTTTCAGGATAAACTCAAGCTCATGAACATTGATCGTGGGATAGATGGGAACCAGGATAGCCCCGGTTTGCTGCACCGCCAGGTCAATCATCAGCCATTCAGGACGATTTTTACAAAGAATCGCGACCTTATCACGACCTTCTACTGACATATCGTTTGGTCCAATACCTAAGCTTAGCAGACCCGCAGCCAGGTCCGTTACGATGTCGCTAACCTCCCTGGTGCTGTATGTTTTCCATTGCCCTGCCTCTTTTCCTGCCAGCATTACGTCGAGTGGCTCCCGCTCCAGGTGCCAGGCAATACAATCAAATAATCTTTTGGGTTCGTTCATATTGCAATCATTAGGTGTTTCTGAGTTGGAGTGATTAAAATATACAAATTAGCTCAGAAAACATAAAAATATTACCGGCCTTAGACCGGCAATTTAGCAAGGATATGACATATGCGTAATCTTCCCCAATTAAGTTCTGGAGATGGACTATTTATCAATACTGATTTACAAGCTAAATATCCACTAGTTGGCCTGGTAGTACTGCCCAGCGGGCATTTTGAATATCCTGTTTTGCTGGAATTTGGTGAAGGCTTCGTATTGTTCTGCATGCGACTTTGACCAGGCATCGAAAGCTGCCAGGTTTTCAACCGTGCCAAACAGCCATTGATTATAGGCATCAAACATCCCGGCCTTTATCAGTTGTTGCTGGTATTCGAAAAGCCGAAGGGGGAATTTTGCAGCATGAGTCTGATACCAGTCCAATATAAAACGTGTCCGGATCATGGTCAGTGTTTGCGTGTTGATGCCTTTATTAGCAACAGATGACTGCTTGCCCATCGTCTCCAAAAATGCTTTGGCAAATTCGCTTTTGTTTTTTTCTTCACCCTTCATCAGGTCGGCTTCGGCAAATAGTTTTTCCTTATAGGCGCGAAGTAATTGTTGCTTCATAGCGATACCGCGTTGTGAGAGACTTTCCATATTGACGAAGATCTCTCCATAGATCAGGCTCCATACTTTGTCTTTTGTATGAAAATAATGAAGCGCTGCGTTATAGTAATTGCCGCTATAGGAAGGATCAAGCTGGATTCCTTTTTCCCAAAGTTTTATAGCTGAATAGTCTTTGATCGACCAGAGTAGTTCACCGTACTCGCTATGTAGGGGCCCGCTTTTGGGAAATTTTTTCAAACCCTTTTTATACACTTTCTCGCATTCCTTTGCTTCTTCCAGGGCTTTGTACACGTTACCGGCAAGCTGAAAGCAGATCACATCGGCATCTTCACGATCAACCAGTTTCTTGACACCATCCAGCGCCTTTACATAATCACGTTTCAGGTAATAACTCATCACCAGGTCCTTTTGCAGTTCCAGGTTATTGTTGTCCTGCTGTAAAGCACGTGTAAGAACAATCACCGCATTGTCAAAATCGCCGGAGCGCATAAAACCTTTAGCTGTTTCATGCAGGGTTTTATTATCGTCCTGTGCCATTGACGACAGGGATGCCAGGATGAGAAAACAAATTGAGAATAGCTTCTTCATAGTTGCAAAATAAAGTAAATATCGCCCCGAAACTGCTGGGGGCAAAGGATTAACATTTTAGAACATATTATTGGCTTACACCGATTACTCAACCGCCAGGCCTGGTTAATTGTTGCCACTTAAATCATGCGTTAGCAGTCCGTCTCTCAACTTCGGTTCAAACCAGGTACTCTTTGGTGGCATCACATTTCCGCTGTCGGCAATATCAAACAACTGTTGTATGGTTACCGGGTACAGGCTAAAGGCAACTTTCATTTCACCACTGTCCACTCTTTTTTCCAATTCCTTCAATCCCCTGATCCCACCTACGAAGTCGATCCGTTTGTCCGTGCGTTGATCTTTTATGTCGAGTAGTTTATCAAGTATATTATTCGACAGGATAGTTACGTCCAGCACGCCGATCGGATCGTTGGTGTAAGTATCTTTCCTGGCGGTAAGAATGTACCACTGTTTATCCAAATACATGCCGAACTCATGTAATTGTGATGGTTTAACAGGGTCAAGTGTTTTGGTGATGGTAAACTCATCCTGTATGGCGCTGATAAAATCATCGGAATCCATACCGTTGAGGTCTTTTACCAGGCGATTGTAATCCAGGATGGCAAGTTCACTCGCCGGGAAAATGGTAGTCAGGAAATATCGGGCGTCCTCATTACCCGGCATGGCATCGCTCACTTTCGCGGCTGAGGCGGCACGGTGGTGACCATCGGCAATATAGGTGGCGGGTACTTTTTCGGCAAACAACCGCGTGATCTCATCAATGGTGCCCTGCTCATCTACTACCCATACGGTGTGCTGAATACCGTCGGCAGCTGTGAAATCATAAACAGGCTGCTTTGAATTTTTCCAGTTATAGATCAACAGATCGATTTCATGTACATTATTATAAGCCAGGAATACATTTCCCGTTTGCGCCTCGATGGTTTTCATATGATCGATGCGATCTTTTTCTTTTTCGGGGCGGGTGAATTCATGTTTTTTGATCAGGCCCTTAAAATAATCGTCTACTGAGGACACACAGACCAGGCCGGTCTGGCTCCGGCCGTTCATGATCAACCGGTAAATATAATAAGCCGGGGCGTTTTCTTTAAAAAGTGTACCGTCACTTAAAAAGGCGTGAAGGTTTTCTTTGGCTTTTTCGTAAACCTGCTGGCTGTGTAAATCTATACTTTCGGGCAGGTCAATTTCGGCTTTGGTAATGTGTAAAAAGGAGAGTGCATTGTCTTTCACTTCTTCTCTTGCTTCCTGGCTATTGAGTACATCATAAGGACGTGAAGCGACTTTTTCTGCCAGGTTTTGTTGTGGTCTTAATGCCCTGAAGGGTCTGATTGATGCCATTAATATTAAAATAAAGGTTGGTAAATATTATCCACGACGTTGAGCAAAATCTTTCATCAGGGATGTGATGGCCTGTACACTTTCAATTGGTAAAGCATTGTACATCGATACCCGGAAGCCGCCAACGCTACGATGGCCTTTCACTCCATACATACCTTCTTTTTTGCAAAGTTCCAGGAATTCTTTTTCGAGGCTATCGTCATTTATTGTAAAGACAGCATTCATTTTACTACGATCTTCCTTTGCAACGGGGCCTTTGAACAGGGGAAGACTATCAAGTGTATCATAAAATAATTTTGCCTTGGCATTGTTTAGTTTTTCCATAGCCGCTACGCCACCTTTGTTTTTCAGCCAGCGCAGGGTGAGCATCGCAACGTATACTGCAAACACCGGCGGGGTATTCAGCATACTTTTCTCTTTGATATGATTGCGATAGTCCATGATGGAAGGAATGGTGCGATCGACTTTGCCGGTAATATTCTTATTGATTACTACCAGGTTTACCCCTGCAGCTCCCATATTTTTCTGGGCGCCCGCGTAGATCAGGTCAAATTTATTAAACTCAAGTTGCCGGCTAAGAATATCACTGCTCATGTCGGCCACCAGGGGTACACCGCGATCATAAGGAATATTATGCCATTGCGTACCGGCGATGGTTTCGTTTGTTGTGATATGCAAATAGCTCGCAGTCGGTGTTACCGTCAGATTTTTTGGGATGGTCGTATAATTTGTATCCTTCGATGATCCGCCGATCTCAACATGTCCGAATATTTTCGCTTCTTTTATGGCTTTGTTTGACCATGTGCCCGTTTCGGTATAAACAGCGATATCATTTTCGTTTAACAGATTCAGGGGTATCTGCATAAACTGGGTGGTGGCACCACCATGCAGGAACAACACTTCATGATCGTCGTCGAGGTTCATGAGCTCTTTCACTAGTGAGCGGGCTTCTTCCATCACGGCTTCAAATAAAGGAGTGCGATGTCCTATCTCGAGAATGGAAAGACCACTATTATTAAAATCAAGGACAGCACGACTGGCTTCTTCATATACCTCACGCGGAAGTATAGAAGGACCAGCATTGAAATTATGTAGCACAGATTTGTCCGTTACCAACATGTTAGGTCGCTTTATTGAAGCCGCAAAGATAGCGTTAACTCAACTAAGTTTTGTTGGCCTTTAAGGTCAGGTTTGCCTTGTCTTCCATTGACATTTGCGATGTAATTGTTTGACGACGAACCGGATAAAGATGATTAATCGTGTTCGGCTTCATTTGACGAACGGTTCTTCCAGGCATTGTTGAGGTTTTCAAATTCCTTCATTTCCTCTGGTGAAAACTCTGTTTGGGTAAGCTTAGTGAGATCGGGCTGGCCGGCATTAACCCACGCTGTATACCAAAAAGAAGCAACTGCAAAAATAGATTGCCGCATGCGACGTTCCACCATTCCACGCAACTTATCGTTATATGCTTTTGAATAGAAGGTAGAGTACTGGCGCACCAGTTGCCCGTTTCGGTCTTCAAAAGCATATCGCTGGTCGGGAGAAAACTGTCGGGATAATTCTTTTTCAAATTTCAACACCGTGTCAGCTGCGGCGGCACTTTCCAACACACGGTCCCAGATAAATGAGGTTGGGTTTTTAATGTAGTGAGCCTTGCCGATAAAGAAATCCCATTCTTTTTCTGCAAACAACTCGGGAATGCGACTTTCCCAAAAACCATGGATCCCTTTTTGACCCGTGTATTGGCCATTGTGGTTTTTGGTAGCGTGCAAAGGCACATGCGCGTCAGCAATATAGTGACCTATCTCCGCTGAGAGTTTTATGATCCGTGACTGGTTTTTTTCCTTAAAGGCATTGGTGAGTCTGTATAGCATGGTTTGCAACCACCAGGGAACAATGCCATATTTATTTAAGGTGTCTTCCGAAAATTTTGTCACTGCATCATTCCACTTACGGGGTAATGTATCATAAGG
>JAEZRB010000203.1 GCA_023412975.1 Bacteroidota bacterium
CCCGCAACCTCAACAAGATCATCGATAATAACTATTATCCCCTGGAAGAAACAAAACGAAGCAATCTGCGCCATCGCCCCATCGGTATCGGCGTCCAGGGACTTGCGGATGTGTTTATGCTGCTCGGACTGCCTTTCGATAGCGAAATGGCAAAACTATTAAACAAAAACATCTTTGAAACGATCTATTATGCTGCACTTGTAGCATCGAAAGACCTGGCAAAAACTCAGGGAGCTTATGAAACCTTTAAAGGCTCACCATTATCGGAAGGTATATTCCAGTTTGATATGTGGGATGTACAACCCAGCGACCGGTACAACTGGGAAGAATTGAGAGCCGAGATCAAAACCCATGGTATTCGAAATTCTTTATTACTGGCCCCCATGCCAACTGCCTCCACTTCGCAGATACTTGGAAATAACGAATGTTTCGAACCTTATACCTCAAATATTTATAACCGCAGGGTATTGAGTGGTGAATTTGTAGTGGTAAACAAGCATCTGCTAAAAGACCTGATGCGCCTTGGTCTCTGGAATGAAACAATGAAACAAAGGATCATTGCCGCTAACGGATCGGTTCAGCATATCAATGAAATTCCCGCAAACCTGAAAGAGATCTATAAAACGGTTTGGGAAATCAAGCAACGTACCATCATCGATATGTCGGCTGATCGTGGCGCGTTTATCTGCCAGTCGCAGTCACTCAACCTGTTTGTAGAACAGCCCAATTTCGCGAAGCTTAGCTCCATGCATTTTTATACCTGGAAAAAAGGCTTAAAAACTGGAATGTATTACCTGCGCACCAAGGCAGCTACCGACGCGGTGAAATTTACAGTCGATACAGACATGATGAAGAAAACCCTGGCTGATAAAGAAGAAGCAGTAGAACAGATCGCCTGTTCACTGGACAACCCCGAAGGTTGTATCGCCTGCGGATCCTAACACGAATACTTACTGACGGTTTATACATGGGGAGCGGGAAACCGTTCCCTTTTTTTAGCGCTGTTTTCTTTTGCGATACCCACAATTCGGATTCTGAATTTAACTTAAATTAGCATTCAAACAAACTTCATGCTATGCTCACTAAACCCATGCAAGATGCACTGAATAACCAGGTACAAATGGAAGCCGAATCATCCCAGGCCTACCTGGCCATGGCTTCCTGGGCAGAAATACAACCCGGTCTGCAGGGCGTCACAGAATTTTTCTTCAAACAATCCGACGAGGAAAGGGTGCATATGCTGAAGCTGATCCGCTTTATCAATGAGAGAGGCGGCTACGCGGTGGTACCTGCACTGGCGCAACCGATCGTAACATTCAAGTCTCTCAAATTCATGTTTGACGAATTCCTGAACCACGAATTGAAAGTGAGCAATAGCATCAACGACCTGGTTCATCTTTCACTCACGGAAAAGGACTACGCTACCCATAATTTCCTGCAATGGTATGTCAACGAACAAATGGAAGAGGAACGCACCGCCCGCACACTGAATGAAAAACTGGAACTGGTTGGTGACGACAAAGGTGGCCTTTACCTGTTTGACAGGGATGTGATGATGTACCGGGGCGCTTCCGAAAAAGGCGGAAACTAGCCACGAATTCCTCGAATCGCACGAATTGGCCACGGATTGCACGGATTACACAGATTGTAAAGAACAAGAAGCTGCGATATTCTTATATCATAGGCGAAGTTTTATTCCTCCGTTGATGATAAAACCGTCGAGCGGGGCATAGATATCTTTGAATACCGGGTTGTCAATGGTACCGGTATAAATGCTGTCAAATCGCGTTTGACGGGTATCGAGGAAATTTTCAAAATTGATATACAAAGAAAATTTTTCCCAAAGCTTTTCTGCCATAAAACCAGTGATCCAATAAGGCTTGCCTGTATCTCCATCACTTAAGTTTTGCCTGCTGAAATAGTATCCCTCCAGCCCCAGTTTCCATTTTTCATGTACTTCATAAAACAGTACCGCATTGACGCGGTGCCGGGGTGTCAGGAAGTTTTCAACTTCATAAACGCCCTGGTGCAAATATGCTTTTGTAAATGTATATCCCAGGAACAACTTGAAATCACTATAGCCGAGCTTTACATTTGTTTCCATACCCCTGCTGTCGATATGCCCGCCAACTGATTTAAATTGGTAATTACTCCCAATAGGTACCAGCAACAACGGATCGGCAATACGGGTATAAAAGAAAAGATGATTGATGCTGAATTGCAGATCACCGTCAGCAAAAGCTGTTTTATAATTTATATCTGCATTGATACCATAACTTCTTTCCAGTTTACCAGCATTATCATCGATGGGCAACACGTTTTTATACTGGAGCCTTTCACTTTCCTCTGTAAAAATGGATGGGGTCTTATACCCCAGCCCGCCTCCTACACGTGAACTGAGTTCATTACTGAACCTGAACAATGCCGATATCCTTGGCAAAACGGCAAAACCATAGTCCTTCACATGGTCGGCCCGGATCCCCGACTCCAGGATAAACTTTTCACTGACCCGATAGTTGTTTTGAACAAAAACACCTGCCGTAACCTGGTTATAATTACGTAACGTAGTGGCAGTGGTTTTTACTTCACTGAACTGGTCTGTGTACAGGTTCAGCCCGGTGATCCACTCCAGTTTCTCGCCATGGTAGGCGTAAGTGGCTTCCGTAAAAGAACCATTTTGTGTACCATCAAATACATAACCCGGGAGTACCATCCTGCGTTTGAAATGATTGAAACTGTTTTTTACCGTAATATGGCTGCATATTCCAAAGCGGTGTTCAAAATTGAATTGTGTGCTGATACGGTCACTATTGTTTTGTTCAAAAAACCCGGATGGCTTTTTCTTTTCTATATAGTCCAGATCACCCCCTATTCTGTCCTCAGTTGATAAATTGACGCCAATGCTCATTTGCGTTTGCGGGTTGAAATACACGAAGAAGCGGGGATTGACAGTATAGCGTTCAAATTTTGGAATCGCTGTCAGACCTATATCTGCGGGATCGTATGCCTTGTTACTGTTACGAGATGCAAATAGTGTCAGGCCTGTTTTACCATACTTTTCACCATAAAAACCGCTGGTATTCAAACCGCCCCCCGAAGTGGCGTCCAAATGAAATTTTAATTCACGATCCTCCGTTGGTGCCCTTGAAACAAGATTTACCAGGCCCGCAATAGCGCCGCCACCATATAATGTGGAAGCTGAACCCTTGATCACTTCGATCTGTTTCAGGTCAAGCGGTGGCGTTTGTAATAAACCTAATCCGCCACTAAACCCTGCATACAATGGCATTCCGTCTTTTAATAATTGCGTGTACCTGCCGTCTAGTCCCTGGATACGTATGGAAGCATTGGCAGATGTAGCAGATGTTTGTTGCGTCTGAATGCCTGTGCTTTCTGTCAGCACCATCCTGATATCGCCCGGTTTCATGTTGGCTTTCTCATCCAATTCTTCGCCGGCGATGAATTCCACCCGGGTGGGAATATTCTGTATGGTTCGGGAACTGCGTGTTGACTGAATAACTACTTCCTCTTCCTCCTCATGTTCTTCGTGTTCGAGAAGCACTTCGTATGGCTGGCTACCTTCAAAAGGAAGGGTTATTGTTTCGTCTTTGTGTTCAAATCCCACAAATGTGAACCTGAACCTGTATCTACCCGCCTGAAGGTTGTCGAAAATTACCCTGCCAGTAGAATCAGTAAACCCACCAGTTTTTGTCGCGATGATCTGCACCGATGCGCCTGGTAGTGCCGTTTTGTCTTCCGCATTTTTTACCAAAAAAATAATAGAATGCTGCGCCTGTATTGTGACAGCAAATAATAATGCCATCACACATAATATAGTTTTCATGTGTAAAGTTTAGATCAATGAATATTTCCGAAAATTCATCAACCTATTTTCGGCGGGTGCCAGAAACCGTAAGAAACTTCGGGAATAGAAGGAGAAAGAAACCCAGTATAAACCTGTTGAACGGGCAAAGCCTCTATGCGTATAGAAACCTGTTCCACGGTGATGGGTACAGAAGCACAGCCCTCGCAATTAAAAAAAGGTGAGCAGGTGCCGCAGTCCTCGTCGCCGCTTTCATGATTGGCAGCCTGTTCTGCGACGGCTTTATCATCGGGGCATTCGTCGATGGTGCAGCAGGGAAATACCGTCAGCAACAACAAATAGCATAATAATATATAGCTCAGCCGTTTCATCGAAGCAAAACTATAAACGCAGCGCAAATAATAATAGTATCGGGAAGGATTTATTATCGCAACAACAGTTCACATGGTTTTAAACCCGTGTGCTTCTTAAAGGCGGTAGAAAAATGCGAAATAGAAGAATAGCCAAGTAGCATGGAAACCTCAGTAACACTCAAACCCTTTTCATATAAAAGAAAACGGGCGTGCTCCATACGCTGGCTTTGGTAAAAATCGAAAATGGTTGAGCCGAACATCTCCTTAAACCCTTTTTTAAGATAACATTCGTTCATGGCCACTTTCCTGCTTAGTTCCTTGATGGTGATGGGCTCACCAATATGCTGGATCAGAATTTCCCTGGCTTTATTGACCTTGTCGCGATCGGCCTCGTTGGCAAGGAATTTACAATTGATCACATCAATCTCCTTGTCACCCACCATGCAGTCCATGCTGTACAGCAAAAGCATCTGCACCTGCGCGTTGATATAAATATTCTCAAGGGTATCGGTATAGTTGTGATTCAAAAGCGACTCAATCACCATACGCGTTTTACTGCACAAGGGAAGAATCTTTGTAAAAGATGATGCCCTTTTGAAATTCAGGATGTTCTCGCTAAGGGTATCAGTGGTATTCCTGGGCTTAACAAACTGGGATAATAGCGCGGGTGTAAACCGGAAAGCCAGTACATCGAGGCTTTCCTCCTTTTCAGCACAATTGATCGATAAGCCCGAACGGCACATATTACATTCCTTCTGTTTCTGCCTGCAATACATATTGCCCGACACACAGAATTTCAACTCCAGGTAATTTTCCCTGTTGTCGTCTTTTTCGTAATGATATACCATAATCCCTGTGTCCTCAATATTCCATTGGGTATTGCGGCTATACCTTTTAATGGAATACTGCACCGAACCGGGCATTTGCTGCTCCCTTTCGTGTAACAGGTTCAATTGCTCCTGCATCGGGGCCTGCTTGTACGCAAGCGTCAGTATATCAGGTGGGTTAAACATTCGGACTGCAAATTTACTGATTGACAGGGATTCAACCATCATATTAACAGAAACTGCCGTTTGATAGAAATACAGCCGGAAAGCCAGAAAGATGGGAAGTTCCAAAAAATAATCCATTTTTGCCATCCCGATGGCTATCGGGATTACCTTTGCACGGTTTCTGCCGGCAACGGACTAACTTTTGGGACAAACTGCATGATTCACCCGCATACATACATTCACCCTAATGCTAAACTGGCAACTAACGTAAAGGTTGATCCTTTTACAGTTATACACCAGGACGTGGAGATCGGGGACGGAACCTGGATAGGTTCAAACGTGACCATTATGGAAGGATCACGCATTGGGAAAAACTGCCGGATCTTCCCGGGCGCGGTGATCGGCGCCATTCCCCAGGACCGGAAATTCGATGGAGAACGAACAACTGTTGAGATCGGGGACAATTGCACCATTCGGGAGTTTGTCACCATCCACCGGGGTACTTCCGACCGCCTAAAGACCGTGGTGGGTGATAATTGTTGGATCCTGGCTTATAGCCATATCGGGCACGACTGTATTATCGGCAGCAACTGTACCCTGAGCAATAATTCGCAGCTTGCGGGTCACGTGGTGTTGGGCGACTGGGTAGGCATTGGCGGTGTTTGTGCCGTACACCAGTTTGTTCATATCGGAGCGCATGCTTTTATTTCGGGCGGATCTCTTGTAGGCAAAGATGTACCTCCTTATATCAAAGCGGCCCGCCAGCCTTTGAGTTATGCTGGTGTAAACTCAGTGGGTTTGAAACGTCGCGGGTTTACAATCGAAAAGATCAACCATATCCTGGATATTTACCGTATTCTTTACAACAAAGGACTAAATACTTCCCAGGCTCTCGAATACCTGGAGGAAGAATTCCCCGCAACAGATGAACGCGACGAGATCGTTACTTTCATCAATGAAAGCAGCCGGGGCATCATCAAACGTTTTGCAAAAGGTAACGGCGATGAAGATAACTCTCTCTGATGCCGGTAAACGTTTTAACCGCGACTGGATATTCCGCCATTTTACTTACAGTTTTGAATCAGGGAAATCCTATGCTATCACTGGTCCCAACGGATCGGGTAAGAGTACACTGCTACAGGTGTTAAGTGGTAGCATGCACATGAATGAAGGCAATATCCAATACTCCATCCTTAATGCACAGCGTTCCATAGAAACTATTTATCGACACGTCTCTATCTGCGCACCTTACCTGGAACTGGTGGAGGAAATGACGCTGCGCGAATTCCTGGAATTTCACCATGGCTTTAAGCCTTTTTTACAGGGGATAACCATCGACTCGATCGTGGCCATACTCGGTTTGGAAAAAGCTGTTGATAAGCAGATCCGCTATTATTCTTCAGGGATGAAACAAAGGGTAAAACTGGCGCAATGCGTTTTTTCAAACACTGCGATTGTACTCCTGGATGAGCCATGTACCAACTTGGATGCGGCGGGCATTGAACTCTACCAAACCCTGATCGGTGAATATTGTTCAGGCCGCCTGGTAGTTGTGAGCAGTAATGACAAAGTGGAATACAGTTTCTGCAACGAAATAATCAATATTACTGAGTATAAATAAATGGGCTATTTGTCTTCAATTGTTTTTGGAAAAAACTAAGCCTAATTGATCGCGTCGATAAGTTTCTTTTCACCCACGATCCATACCACATCGCCTTCCTCAAATACCATGGTCGACTCAGGATTCAGTATCCGCTGACCGCCCCTTTCAATACCCACCACGAGGCCGTTGGTGCTTGTACGGATGCCTGATTCGCGTATTGACTTATTGATAAAAGATGAATCGTGCTCAATGGTAAACTTATCCAGTTCCACCTGTGCATCTTTCTGGCTTTCCACAAGTTTTTTATCAGGCCTGAGTATGGCGTTCATCTTTTTTTCCTGCTGGTCGGTGCAGATGATAAACAACTTATCGCCTGGATAAATGCGATCATATTTTTGAGGGGTCGTGATGGTCAATAGACCGCGCTTGATCATGGCCACGTTTACACCGATCAGTTCCCTCCAGCGAAGTTCTTCCAGGGTCTTGCCGATAATACTCACTTCGGGATCCACTTCAAACGTAGTCATGTGTGCATCCCAGGGTGCCAGGGCCACATTGCGTTTACTGGCCTGTTGCTCCAGCAACCTGATCTCTTCCTGTAATTCCCTGTCATTGAGATTGGCGATAAAGCGGCTTTCAAGCTGATCATAAAGCGCCTGGATCTTTTTACGGAACGCAAAGAAAAGCGTGATCATCACGATGGCCGCATAGAATGCGATGGTCAGTGAGAAAAACCTGCTGAGAAGAAATATAATGGAAAACAAAGCCAGGGCAAGTTTTACACCGCGCATCAGTAATATTGGGCCGCGGTACTGTTGCTGCGCATAAATTTTTACGAAAGATTCATTACGTTCATTTCTCACAACCAGTCCCCAAAGGAAAGGCGCCATAAATAATAAGGTGAGAACTGCCGCAGTGATACCGCCAAAGGCATAGTCAGTATTGGCTGCCACCCATGGCTTTACATAATTTGATGACAGGAAAACAATGGCGCCTACCAGCACTGAAAATAAAACTACATTGATCAGGTAAGATTTTAATACCTGCTGGAAATCACTTGCAGCTGTAATGGTAGTGGCCTCCGAACTATACCGGTTAAGAGATTTTCTCCATTTCTCTGGCAGGCGTTTATCCAGCCATTCATAGAAAGGCGCGCCTGCCTTTATCAAATATGGCGTGGTAAATGTGGTGATACCAGATACGGCAACAATGATGGGGTAAAGGAAATTGCTGGTGGCACCGAGAGTAACTCCAAGCGCTGCGATAATAAAGGAAAATTCACCGATCTGCGCCAGGCTCATCCCCGTTTGTAATGACACCTTCAGGGAATTACCCGAGATATATGCGCCTAAACCTGTGGTGAGGATTTTTCCGAAGATGCAAATAACGGTGATCAGGAGGATGGGCAGGATATAATCTCCCAGTGACCTCAGATCGATCAACATACCCACGGATACAAAGAAGATGGCACCAAAAAGGTCTTTTACGGGCTTTACCAGGTGTTCGATCCGTTCAGCTTTAGTAGTTTCAGCAAGCAGCGATCCCATAACGAACGCCCCAAGTGCAGGTGAAAAACCCACTTTGGCAGCCAGGTAAACCATCAACAGGCACATCGAGATGGATACGATAAGCAGTGTCTCATCCGACATCAGGTTACGTGCCTTCTTCAATATCGTCGGTATAAAAAATATCCCGGCTACAAACCAAAGGATGAGGAAGAAAATAAGTTTTAATACTGAAAGCAGCATCTCCGAACCGACAAACTGCTGGCTTACGGAAAGAGTGGTGAGCAAAACCAATATCGCGATCGTGATCAGATCCTCCACGATCAGGATACCAAAGACAAGTGTCGCAAATTTTTTCTTTTTCAGTCCAAGCTCTTCAACCGCTTTGATGATGATGGTTGTGGATGACACCGCCAGCGCGGCACCCAGGTAGATGCTATCCATGGTAGACCAGCCCAAAAGTTTGCCGCAGGCGTAACCCAGGGCAGACATTCCGATGGCTTCGACGAAGGCTGATACTGAGGCAGACCCTCCTACCTGGGCAAGCTTCCTAAAGCTGAACTCAAGACCCAGACTAAACAACAGGAAAATGACGCCTATCTCTGCCCAAACAGTAACGTTGTCCGTCTCCACAATGGATGGCAGCCATGTAAAATTGGGGCTTACCAGTATACCCGCAATAATGTATCCCAGCACCAGAGGCTGACGCAGCATTTTAAACACCAGCGTCATAATCGCTGCTGAGCCCAATATCAAAGCCAAATCAGTTATCAGGTTGGGTAAATGATTCATGAATCTTTAGTTGATCGTAAAAATTAAAGCCTGTTGTTACGGAATAGTAGTAAAGTGTACCGATGATGCCGGGTGTTCGTCGAATGTCAGTCTTCTACCAGAAATAATGGGACGGAAACAGGTGCTGCAGGTAGTCATACATCAACATCTCCTTTTCAGCTGCAACCAGACTTATCCCGTGGTTACGATAGCAGGCAACCGTGATTGTGTTTTCTCTTGTGGCTGGAAAAGCCGAGATTGAAAACAGCGTCCTTGTACGAAGGCTAAACACGATGGAGTTGTCGCGCTGTTTCTTATTTTCCAGACTAAAAGCAAAACCTTTTTTCAGTTTCAATCCCGGGGTGGAGACCGTTGGATTTTTTTCAGTGGAACAGGCATGACCAGGATATGCAAGGCTCAGAAAACCCAGCGCAAAAGCATATATGATCAGCCATTTTTTCATTGTGACGAAGATAAGGAAAAATTGCAGGTTTGAGAGGGCGGAAGACGGGTCTTCCGCTTTAAAAAAAGCCCTTATAAAAGATGGGTTTATCGCTGGCTTGCAATGAGTAAATTGAGATCGGTGTATTTTAGATCAAAGCGCTCGCTCAGGTAAAAATTGGTGAGTGATCCTTTAAACATATATATACCACTACGCAGGTGAACCTGGTGCCACACAAGCTTTTCAAAACCACCTTCATCCCCTGCTTCCAGTAAGAGCGGCATCAGCACATTGCTGATGGCCTGAGATGCTGTGCGGGCAAAACCAGAAGGGATATTTGGAACACAATAATGTATCACCCCGTATTTCATAAAGATGGGATGCTCGTGCGATGTTATTTCGGAAGTTTCAAAACAGCCGCCCCGATCTATACTCACGTCGATCACCACCGCGCCGGGTCGCATATTGCTTACCATTTCCTCTGTTACCACCATTGGCGTCCGCCCGGTTTGTGATCCCAACGCACCTACTGCTACTTCACAGGTTTTTAATTGCTTGGCCAGCATCCTGGGCTCGATAACAGAAGTCCAGAGCCGGTGACCGATATTGTTTTGAAGTCGTTTGAGGCGGTAGACGCTGTTGTCAAATACTTTTACCGAGGCACCCAGGGCAAGCGCCGCCCTGGCCGCGTATTCACCTACGATGCCCGCGCCGATGATAATGACTTTGGTAGGCGCGATACCGGATATGCCACCAAGCAACACCCCTTTACCGTGATTGGCCGAACCCAGGTATTGGGCAGCAATCAGCATCACAGCACTTCCGGCGATTTCACTCATGCTTCGGACGATGGGATATGAGTCGCTGTCGTCCTTTAAATTTTCGAAAGAGATGGCGGTGATCTTTTTCTCCATCATTGACTCCAGAATTCCAGATTTAAAA
>JAEZRB010000273.1 GCA_023412975.1 Bacteroidota bacterium
CAGTAATTCCACTCCATATATTATATACGCACGGGCAATAGGCTCCAGTAATTTCAACTCTTCCGGTCCGGCCACAAACCGGCTGCGATGCAGCGCTTTTACGATGGGGCTGGTATACGGCGTTCCCCTTTCTAAAAGTTTTAAAAGTATCCGTGCAGCTTCCTCCCCGCCAATGCGGCCACAAAGAGATATTAATTTTTCCATCCGATCCGGTGGTAACGCATCGGAAAATAACTCCCGCTCCAGTATAGGCAGGGATTTTATTCCTGACCTTTGAAAGGCTGCCAACACCTGCTTTTCGTGAAGCGGCAATTGCCTGGCCAGCGCTTCCAGTGTTTCTTTCGTTGCTGCTTTTCCTATCGCGTTAATCGCAGCTATGCGTATATCAGGGTTGGCATCCTGGATTAATTTGTAATGAGCAGGATGATGGTATTCATCCTTTACCGATTCCAGGATTGCGATCAGCATTTCTTTATCAGTTGTTTCGGGGCTAAGTAAAAGCTGATCAAGCGCTGCCTGGCCTTTTTGCCTGATTTTTTGATCTTTATTCACCAGCATACCCGCGATCGCCGCTTCCCGCAATTCACGCTGCTGTTCAATATACTGATCGAGGTTCCAGTCTTCCTTACCAAGTCGCGTGATGGCTCTCACAGTCTCCCGCCGCACCCTGGTTTCTGTATTTTCTTTCAATAGTTGCTCCAGCTTACTCCGTGTAGCATCTGAACTCTCCTTCAATAAGCGCAATGCTTCCAGTTTTAGGGAATTGGATTGATGAAAAAGTAACTGGCCGATCAGCTCATTAGAGACTTTATCTTCTTCACTGTTCAGCATACGCAAAATACTGATGACTTCCTGGTCGGTACCCGTCATCATTTTATCTTTTACCATTTCTTTGATGGTGTCATCATGGAGGTTAAATTCCTCCCTGCTGAAATAACGGTTGCTGATCGTTTTGATAAGGATCTGAACATACTGCCGGTTTACCAGTACCACACCGGCCAGCCAGAGAACACCTAATGCGATCAGCACGTAGCAAAGCAACATCAGGTCAACCTTGCCATATGTATATACCAGGCCAAGCAGGAACATGCCAGCGAAAAGCGAAGCAAAGGGATCCATGATTCCTTTCACGATATTGTGCGCCCGCAATCTTTCATAGGTTGGCAGCGGTTGCATGAGTGTGAGCAATACCGGTGAGTTGAGTGAGGTCCTAAGAACATCTACAACCATGGAACAAGCCCCGAACAAATAGAATATGATCTTTTGATTGGATGAAAGGTTCCCAGCCAGTACAATCACAACTGCGAGCAAAACCATGGCACAAGGCGTAATGAACAATGACTGCCGGACTCCCAGTGAAGCTGTAAGGCGGCTTGTAAAAACCATTTTTGTAATAAATGCAATGATGCGCAGGCTGGCATAGAAAAATGCGATAAAGCTTGCCAGGGCTACATCCGTTTTATTGGCCTTACTTACTTCACCATAAAAGCCATAAGTAATCAATATCACGCAGACCGATGTGATCAAAGAAATGAACGCGATCCGCCTGATATAGGAATTGGTGGCTATGTTCTCAACAATTTTTCGAATAGGCCGCTTGCCGCTGGCATGCTTATGCGAGTGATGTAAAAGTGTTGAGGCATTTGACCGGACCAGGTTATTGAAAAAAGGAAGAGAAAGCAACATACAGCCCGCACCAAAAATCAGGACGTTAGCCGCGCCGGTATAAGGCACAAAGACCAGCGCGAGTGAATACCCGATCGCCTTGGCCGGGATATCGCCACCACTAATCACGGCGAAGAGTCGTTTGCTTTGCCGGAGATCGAAGAGCAGGGCCGCAATACCCCAGAACTGTAAATTGTTGAGGAGGTACAATGCATAAAACCAGCCCAGGGTGAGATAAATAAACCAATCCTGTTTGAACTGGTAGTTACCTGCCCACACGAGCAACACACTTGCCGCCATAAAAATGATCACTGCCAGGTTAAAGGATTTGAAAGACATGGCGTGTTCAAGGCGTGTGTACAACAAGCCAACAATCCAGAGCAGGACCGAAGAAATGATCATCACCCACGCGAGTTCCGTAATGGGAAACCGTTCAAGAAAACGGGCAAGGGCAGATGTAAAAAAGAAGGCGATACCCGCACCCTGGAAAAACTGGAACAGGTACAGTTGTTTAACGGTGCCCCATTCACGGGGATATACATTCAGCACACCTAACCAGAACTTGTGAGAGGTCATATTATTTTCTCATAAACGGTGATTACTGCAATTTTTGCTTTAGTATCTCATAGTGCTGTTTTTTTATAGGGTATCGATCCTGTAGTGAACTCGAAGTAAAATAACGGTGTGATTCAAAAAATTTCACCTGCAACTGGTCCCATTGTTTGTTGTCGCTGATGATGCCATAGGTCAAAAACTCTACCCGCAGGCTGTCGCTTATCTCAAAAAAATCATTCCTGCCAAGATAATCCAGGTCGGCGTCACAAATGATCATTTCAGCCAGGGTATGTGGTGACTGGGGGATTTTGGTCGCCATGATCATCCCCTCAATCGTGTTCAGTTCTTCAGTACTGTATTTGTCAGAGCCTAACATTTCCCGCATGATACGGCAGGATTCCTCTTCGTGGCCTTTATAGGTGCGAAGAAATCCGGTATCGTGAAACAAGGCAGCCGTCTGCAGTAGTACCATCAAACGCTGGTCGCCGATCTCCTCCGCGATCCCTATGCGTTCGGCATGCCACAAGACATCCTCCGTATGCGCGACACTGTGATAGGTAAGCTGGGGTGATAACCCGCTGCGCAACAGATTGATTACTTCCGATTTCAGCTGATGAAACCAAGGTTCAGTCATAACAGGAAATGCTCGTTAAATATAAGACTTCCCTGCGAGATGGCACTGGAACCGGGGGCTTAGGACCCGATTGAATCTTAACACAGAATCTATCGGGTTAGGAATTGAGGATTGGTAATTAGGAATTAGGTGGGGGATGATGTTGGGGACTGGTTTTAAGTCGAATATTACCAAAGCCTGTCATCCGAGGGGTCAGGCTATCAGATAATATTTTCTATCTTACTAATAAATAACCTGAAAATGCCAATACAAACGACCAGCAAACATTCTACTTTTTTGCTTTTCCCATGGGGCTTGCTTTCTATTGTGCTGATACTGGCGCTTAATCTTGCTCTCAGTGATAGTTGGTTTCGCGATAACTGGAGCTGGATCACGCTGGTGCTGATCATACCTGCCGCTATATTCGAAAACTTTAAAGTGGGATATTCCACCATGCGGATCATGTTTTTAAAGATGATCTACTCACTGCTATCTTTCCTGCTAGTGGGCATGGCTTTCGGCGCGGCATTGGCCGGATGGCACCTTGAAAAATTCCAAAACATTACAAATATTGAAAAAATCCGTTTGCCCTGGTTTGTATTACTGGCATTGGCCGTAATGCTGCTTATCCAGGTGGCACAAATCTTCAGTATGCTGAAAGCGGTAAAACGCGAGTTCATGCAGCTGGATCCGGATCAGTGAGGGCAAGTTAAAATTGAAAAGTGACTTCTAATTAAGTTGGTTAGCTAAATACCCAGCCGCAAACGCAATTACATTTACGACTGGGTATAGTTATTTTATCCCTGGTACAAAGTTTCGGGGTCTCTATTCAAATGTTCTCCCTGATTCATCAGAAAGCTGGACGACGGAACTCTGTTCCGTTTAACGTCTTCAGGGTCCACAAGGAGCGGAAGGGGTTCCGTTCACCAAAATGAAATGCGGGCCGAATTACCTGCCTCCTGCGAGCTTTTTCTCCGAGGGTATAATAAAGCGGTCGATCTCCGCGCGAATACGACCATCGATCTCATCCCTGCTTACTTTTTTCGTTTTGTAATCGGAAGCCAGTGTAAGCAGGTATTCATGAAGTAATTTATTATCGATCTTTTCTTTCAGGCTGATCACATCATTGGCATTGATATAATCTTCCCATATTTTTCTCACCTTAGTCCAATATTCCTTGTTCTCCTCCCAGTATTTACGTGCGGCATCACATTCTTTCTCTTCGATCTTCCTATAATTGTTGTGACCTTTTTCTTCCACGAGCAGTTTATCAGTATTTTGGTTGCGGACAATTTTCTGGTTGTCCTGCTCATGTAGATATCCGGCAGGACCAATATTGATACGATTAGTCCTTTTGAGGATATTATAATCACTTCGAACCGTGTATTCCCTCCGCGGCAATGGGGCATCAGTAGTGTTTTGCCATACAATCTTTCCATCCAGGTTTACAAACTGGCTATAACCCTGATATCGGGGCTCATCGGCTACTTCCCAAACCGTTTGTGTCCATTTTCCCTTTACTTCTTCTGCAGGCAGGATTTCTTTTACCCAGGTACGATCCCCCTTGTATACCCAGATCACAGGATTTTCGTAAGTCCATTCCTCGCGCCAGTGCTTTACGATCACGGTAGGTGACACGATCAGCAAATGCTGTATCACCACTTTTTTATCACTCACTTCAATGGGCAGGGCGAGTTCAGCGGTGCCGCCAATTTCCTCACGATCGTGGAATTTATAATCAGCTGAAGGTGCAAAAGTCTCCGCATATTTAAAGGACACTTCGAAGCATCCGCAAAGTTTGTCAATGATCTGTCTGTCAGGTGCGGGCTGTGCAAATACAACAATGCACAAAAGGCAGCCCAGGCTAAATCCGGTAATTTTTTTCATACTTCCCTTTTTTATTCGCTTATGTTACAGTTCAATGACAAAGAACCGGTTTAAAAACCGGGAAGGTTTACGGAAAGCGTAAAAGGGGCTTACGCGGTAGGGAAATTTGGATGAGTGAGTGGGGGTATTGAGGTGTGGTGAGAATTCAAATATAGCTGGAGGTGTGGGGGATGAATTAGAAGGATAGACTGAGTGCCAGGAAAAAAACTTTTCAGGCCGCGATTTCCCCTTGGAGTTGCGAACATTTTGAGCTACTAGATGTCAGAAGCTTTAAGTGTCTGACCTGCCAAATCCCAGGTGCAGCCAAACTACTCTTTCAGAAAAAAACTTTTGGGGTCGTGATTTCCACTTGGAGTTGCAAAATTTTTGAGCTACTAGATGTCAGAAGCTTTAAGTGTCTGACCTGTCAAATCCCAGGTGCAGCCAAACTACTCTTTCAGGAAAAAAACTTTTGGGGTCGTGATTTCC
>JAEZRB010000163.1 GCA_023412975.1 Bacteroidota bacterium
GAGGAAAGACGGTAAGGTTTCTTCTTTTTTTTTGTATGGCCGGGAAGGGAGGAAGGCGGTAAGATGTTTTTCACTGAACATCTCTATGAAATATTTAACTTCTAACCTTCCGCGCCTCACCGACAAATAAATAATACTTACCTTCTTCCCGTCCTCCCGGCAAGAAAAATTAATTCTTCCCCACTACCCGCCTTCCCGGCATATAACCGGACATCCATAATTTTTAAGCCAACTATTTAATAATGTAACTTGCTGCCTGCATGAAACACCTGAAAGCGGTTTATAAATATTTGTGGAAGTATCGGTGGCGTCTGGGGATTGGAATTGTGTTTGTTTTCCTCTCAAATTATTTCAACGTACTTACTCCCCAGATCACGGGATTTGTGATCGACTTCGTGCAACGTTCCCTCCAGCTTGCGGGATACCAACCACGCACGGTTACCGCAGGTTATGATCCACTGGTGGTGAAGTTTATTGAGCTTGTTGAATCATCTGATTATAGCTGGATCAGGGTGGTGGCACTCTGCGGCATCACGATCCTGGTGTTGGCGTTATTGCGTGGTTTCTTTCTGTTCCTGATGCGCCAAACCATGATCGTGATGAGCCGGCATATCGAATACGATCAAAAAAATGAGATATACCGCCATTACCAGCAACTGGATACACAGTTTTACAAACGCAATAGTACCGGCGACCTGATGAACCGGATCGCTGAAGATGTGAGCCGGGTCCGGATGTTTACAGGTCCTGCGATCATGTATCTTGTCAACCTTGTCGCTGTTATTTCACTGGCCGTATTTTTCATGTATAAGCGTGATGCCCTGCTTACACTGTATGTATTGTCGCCATTGCCAATCCTGGCGGTGACGATTTACTATGTCAACAATATGATCCATCGCAGAAGTGAGAAGATCCAGCAGTCACTTTCCGATCTCACCACCAATGCACAGGAATCCTACTCGGGAATTAGAGTCATCAAATCTTTTGTGCAGGAAAATGCCATGTTGGGATTCTTTGCCAAAAAAAGTGAGGAATATAGGAAAAATGCCATCGGGCTGGCGCAGGTGGAAGCGATCTATTTTCCCTCGATAACCCTGCTGATCGGGCTGAGTACACTGCTCACCATTATGATCGGCGGTTTGTATTATATCAATGGCACCCATAATATCGGAATGCATACCATCGTGGAATTCGTTATGTATGTCAACATGCTGACATTCCCCGTAAGCGCCATCGGGCTTACGGCCAGTATGATCCAGCGGGCCGCAGCTTCGCAAAAACGGATCAACGAGTTTCTTGAAACAGAGCCTACGATACAGGAGCCACTACAGCCCCAGGCGATAAAACTGCAGGGAAATATTGATTTCAAAAATGTAGATTTTGTATACCAGGATACAGGAATAAAAGCGCTAGGCAAGTTTAACATGTCGATAAAAAAGGGAGAAAAAATCGCGATCGTGGGTAGGACCGGCAGCGGCAAAACAACCGTTGCGCAATTACTACTTCGCATGTACGACCCCACAAACGGTCAAATTGAGCTGGATGGTGTAAATGCAAAGAATATTAGTCTGAGAACCCTAAGGGAACAGATCAGTTATGTGCCGCAGGATGTGTTTCTATTTAGTGAAACTGTGCACAACAATATCGCTTTTGGAGTAAAGCAGGCGGATCGCGCAGCTGTTGAGCAGTCTGCAAGGCAGGCTTATGTACACAACGAGATCAGGAGATTCTCCGCGGGTTATGAAACGATGATAGGCGAAAGGGGTGTTACGCTCAGCGGCGGTCAAAAGCAACGTATTTCCATTGCACGGGCACTGGTGAAAGACCCGGCTATCGTAATTTTTGATGATTGCCTGAGTGCAGTGGATGTGAAGACGGAACAGGAAATTATTGGCAGTCTCAATGAATACCTCCAGTCAAAGACGGCCATTATCATCACACACCGGATATTCTCCCTATTCCGTTTCGATAAGATCGTTGTCCTGGAAGATGGTGAGATCGTGGAACAGGGTACCCATCAGCAATTACTTGCAATGAACGGATATTACGCGGTGCTTTACCACCGCCAGCAGCGTGAACGTGGCCCGAATGGTGCTCCGATTAAAGGAGAAAACGAAGGATAAGCGAAAATTCCGCATAACAGGGCCTCGAACTGCCCAACAATCAAGGATTTCAGCCAGTAATTTGTAATACAATCTCTTTTGGCTGTTTCAAAAACATCTATATATTTGTGAATCCATAAAATGTAAAGTATTTTTTAAATCAAAACCGAACAATTGTGGCGTACGAGAATAACGACAAGAAAATGGAAAGTATTTACAGCAAGAGAATTCGTGCTGGGAAAAGAAGGACTTACTTTTTTGATGTAAGGGCAACACGTGGTAATGATTACTACCTTACCATTACAGAGAGCCGGAAGCGGTTTGACGACAATGGTTATGACAGACACAAGATCTTTTTGTATAAAGAAGATTTCAATAAATTCATCAAAGCTTTAGGAGAATCTGTAGATCACGTTAAAACGGAGCTTATGCCCGATTTTGATTTTGACGCTTTCAACCATGATGATGTGGACGAGTATGCAGAAGGTTCTTCAAATGGCGAAATGGCTGTAAATGGTGAAGAAACCACGATCGTCAATAAGCCGGAACCAATAGCAGAAGCACCTGTTGCCGAAACGACTGTTAACAACGAGACACAGTCGGACAACCAGGAAGAAGTAGATAAATGGTAATCGCAACTAATACTAACTGAAAATAGAAATGCCCCTTTTGAGGGGCATTTTTTATTGGGGATAGCCTATATGTACGTACCGTTGATGTCGGGCTATATTCCTGCTAAAAACTGTCCTTTAATATAATCAGCTACATTGGCCAGCGATTTTGTTTGTTCGAATACCGCCAATTGACGGTCGGCGCCGGTTCCATTTTCGAGCATGTGATGTACAAAAGCAACGCGGTGTCGACTACCCAGGTGATCAAGTACGGGGTCGAGGAAATCGAGCAGTTCATAAATAAGCGCCCTGGTATTCACTTCTTCTTCCTTGCCAAAATCGATCAGGTATCCATCTACGCCATAGCGGCTTGCCCTCCATTTATTTTCATTTAGCAGGGCTCGTGAATACTGTATAAAATTGAGATTCTTCGAACGGAGCATATAGATCCTGGCGCAAACAGCCTGGAAGAGTGCTGCGATCGCGATCGTTTCATCAACTGTCATCGGAATATCGCAGATCCGGAATTCAACGGTATTGAAAAACGGATGCACGCGCAGGTCCCACCAGATCTTTTTCGCATTGTCGATGCAGTTGGTTTTTATCAGCAACTTGACATAATTATCATACGCTTCTATACTTTCAAATGCATCAGGAATACCAGTGCGAGGAAATTTGTCAAAGACTTTTGTCCGGAAGGACTTGTAACCTGTCATACGGCCTTCCCAAAACGGAGAATTGGTACTAAGGGCAAATATGTGTGGCAGAAAATAGCGCGTGGAGTTGGCGATATGATTGGCCATTTCCCGGCTTTGCATGCCCACATGAACGTGCAAGCCAAAAATGAGGTTGCTGCGGGCAGCTTCCTGCAGCTCATTCACGATCTCGTTGTAGCGTGCATGATCAGTAATCAGCTGGCTCTCCCAGTGACTAAAAGGGTGTGTGCCCGATGCACCCATAGCGAGATCCAGGCTTCCGGCGATGTCTGATATGGTTTTCCGTAGCAGCGACACGTCTTTAAAGGCCTCATCTGCATCAGCGCAGATATCGGTGCCTACTTCAACCACAGCCTGGTGCATTTCAGCCTTTACCTTATCCTTGATCACTTTCTGGCCTTCCTGTACGATCCGCTGCTCATGGCTTTTAAGCTCACCCGTCACCGGATCCATCACCATGTATTCCTCTTCTACACCCAGTGTAAAGGTTTTGTAGTTTAATATCATATTAGTTTTTGGTTGACAAGATTGCACCTGTTTTTCAGGGCGCTGTAATAAATAATCAGACCAGGCTTGTTTTTGAACTGCTTCTTTTCACATATTCACCCCAGGTGAGGTTGTCGGTATCAGCGGAATGATTCAGCGCTTTTTCAATCGCATAATTCGCTGCGGTTTCCACCACCCACTCAAAGTTTTCCTCACCCACACTTGTTTTCTCTGCGTCCGGCGCCGGATTGCAAAAATCGATCGCATAGGGTATACCATTGCGCACCGCCAGTTCTACGGTATTGAAATCATAGCCCAGGTATTTATTGATGCGTAAAACTATATCCGTCATTTGCTGGAGTCGTTCGGGCGAGGGTGAAAAATCAGCCACATAACGCAGGTGATGCGGGTTGCGTGGTTCATACGGCATGATGCGGACGTACTTTCCGCCAATACAATAACAACGGTAATATTCTTCAAAGACGATCTCTTCCTGTAAAAGCATCACCAGCTGACCGGTTTCGCTATGTTTTCTGAAAAAATCCTCGGCGCTGTCAAGGCGGTACACATGTTTCCAGCCACCACCGGCAAAAGGTTTCATATAAGCGGGGAACCCAACATAACTGAAGATTGTGTCCCAGTCCAGTGGATAAGCCAGGTTGCTGAAGGATTCATCGGAAGTATCATCTGGCAGGTCGCGCGAAGGAATAATCGCAGTTTTTGGAACGGGTACATCCACTTTTGTCATCAGGCAGTTATTAAAGTATTTATCATCGGCACTCCACCAAAACGGATTATTGATCACAGCAGTACCTGTTACCGCGGCATTTTTGAGCCAGGTACGATAAAAGGGCACATCCTGGGAGATGCGGTCGATGATAACGGTGTAACCACTGGGCTCACCTTGCAGGGCCTTGTCGATACGAACGGATTCGGCAGATACGCCCGGCACATTTTTACTGTTTACCCTTGCAACAAACGCTTCCGGGAAGGATCTTTCTTTACCGTGGAGTACACCGATTTTTTTCATAACTAAAGTTTTGTTGAATATAATTATTATTGGATTACCAGGCTAACCCGGAAGTTTGCGGAGTTTCAATCAAATTTATTTTTTCATAACCATAAAAACAAATTAATGAAACCCCTCGAAGCTCAAATAGAAAATTGTCTTCTTTTAGGAAACGGGAGTCCTTTTGGACGTCGGGTCAGACCTTATACGCTCCATACCGGAAATCCGGGAGTATTTGATACGAATCCTTATTTTTGACAGCTATGATATCTACACAGTTGCCAGGCTTATTGATGGAAAGCAGGGCATTGTATTCTGAATACCTTGAGCGCGAAGTTAAGCTCGACTTTTTCCTACCTAAAAATATTGCCGATCCATCGGGATTGAGCCTGTTGCTGATTAATGACGGCCAGAATATGGATGATCTGGGCCTGGGCAAAATGTTAAGCGAACTATTAATTGCACAAAAAATTTCTCCCCTGGTTTGTGTGGGCATACATGCGGGCACCCAACGCAAAACCGAATATGGCGTAGCCTCGCAGGCCGATTACCTGGGCCGTGGTGGCAAGGCAGGCGCTTATACATCATTTATCCTTGAGGAACTGCTTCCTTATATCAGTACCAGTTACAAGATCAGTTCATTCAGGGAGCGGGCATTTGCCGGGTTTTCTTTGGGAGCCCTGATGGCGCTTGATATTGCCTGGCATCATTCAAATGTTTTTTCTAAAGCCGGTTTATTTTCCGGTTCGTTCTGGTGGCGCAGCCTGGACCAGGATGATGCGGACTATGACGACGATAAGCATCGTATCATGCACCAGGTGATTCGAAATGAGTCGTACCATCCCGGATTGCGATTTTTTTTCCAGTGCGGTAATATGGATGAAACACTCGACCGAAACAACAATGGGATCATCGATTCGATTGATGATACGCTCGATATCATTAAGGAACTGGTGGCAAAGGGATATGACAGGGAAAAGGATATCTACTACCTCGAAATGCCCGATGGAAAACATGATATACCTACCTGGGCCAGGGCAATGCCATTGTTTTTGGAATGGGCTTTTGGAAAATAAGTTGTAATATTTTTTTTATAGCTAGGGGTAAACTCCAGTTGAATTGTTTTTATAGAAACATTTCAACTGATGAAGTATAAACTATTAACCTTATCCCTTTTAATCTTATCCTATTCGCTCACGGCACAGCAAACCACCAGCTTTACACAAACTATCCGGGGGACAGTTGTTGATAATATCCTTCAGACTCCCATTGTAGGTGCTACTGTTACGCTTCGTTTAACCGGCGCATCGGTAACAACCGACCACATAGGCAATTTTAGATTTACAAACGTCTCCCTCACATCACAGCAATTGTTGGTGACCCATCTTGAGTACAAGGAAGTTTACCTGGATAACATCATCGTCAACGCCGGAAAGGAAACGGTGCTGACGGTATTGATGGAAAAAAATATTTATACCGAGAAAGAACTGGTGTTGAGATCCACTACACGGAGAAATAAGCCACTTAACGAAATGAGTGTGGTTAGCGCTCGTGCCTTCAGTGTAGAAGAAACACAGAAATATGCGGCCGCGGTAAATGATCCCTTGCGAATGGCAACCGGTTTTGCCGGTGTGATGGCGTCTGACGATGGTAATAATTCTATCGTGATACGCGGCAATTCACCCGCAGGTCTGCTCTGGCGTATGGAAGGTGTTGATATACCCAATCCCAATCATTTCAGTTCACCTGCCACCAGTGGCGGCGGCATTTCGATCCTGAGTTCGCAATTGCTGTCCAATTCTGATTTTATCACGGGAGCTTTTGCCGCTGAATATGGAAATGCATTAAGTGGTGTTTTCGATTTGAAGCTGCGAAAGGGAAACAACGAGCGGCGTGAATACTCTTTGCAGGCAGGTGTCCTGGGATTAAATGCCGCGGCAGAAGGACCTATTTCCGCTTTTTATAAAGGTTCTTACCTGGTCAATTACCGTTACTCCACACTTTCACTTCTTGGCAAACTCGGTGTAACAGGCGATGCCGGTACCACCAATTTCCAGGACCTTTCGTACAATATATATTTACCGGCTGGTAAACTTGGGGAGTTTGGTCTTTTTGGTTTTGGCGGCTTAAGTGACGATAAGTTCAATGCCAAAATGGATTCTACAACCTGGGAAGAAGCAGGTGATCGGAATATTTCAAAATTTGTGTCGAATACTGGCATGACCGGTCTCACGCATAGCGTTTTACTGGGCAACAGGACTAACCTGCGCTCTGCAGTGGGCATTTCCTATAATAAAATGAGCTATTCGGAGAAATTTGTCGAAGACGATTATGTCGTCACAGAGCAGCACCGGGCGAAATACGACACCAGGAAATGGACGGTCTCATCGGTGCTAAATCATCGAATCAATGCACGTCATACGCTACGTTCGGGAGTTATTGTTAATTTGATTCGATTTGGTTTTGATCGCATGGCTAGGGAAAATCCAAATGCACCCCTGCTACAGGAGATCGATACAAAGGGCAGCACACAATTGGTTCAGGGATTCGCGCAATGGCAGTATCGCGTTTCGAATGATCTTAGTTTTAATGCCGGTCTTCATTATATCCGCTTGTTGTACAACAATACCTCATCGGCGGAACCCCGCGCTTCGGTCAAATGGGATATGAGTAAAAGAAGCAGTCTTGCGATCGGGTATGGATTGCACAGCCAGGTGCAACCCATGGGCATTTATTTTGCGAAGGTAAAAAACGCTGCCGGCGCTCTGGTTAATCCAAATAAAGACCTTGATCTTACACGGGCGCATCATTTTGTGCTGTCGCACCATTACCGTTTGGGTGCAAACCTTCGATTGAAAACCGAACTGTATTACCAGCACCTGTTTAAAGTACCTGTTAGTGTTTATGATACCAGTTCTTTCTCTGTGCTTAACGTGGAAAATGATTATGTGACCGATCCGTTGGTGAATAAAGGAAAGGGAAGGAATTATGGGGTAGAGGTGTCCATTGAGAAAAATCTTTCAAACAATTTTTATTACTCCCTGAGCCAGTCGTTTTACCAGTCGAAGTATACTGCAGCAGATCGAAAGGAGAGGGATACTCGCTTCAATGGAAAATATATACTCAGCCTATTGGCGGGCAAGGAATTTTTATCAACCAACAGGTTGCGGACCTTTGGGGTAAATATTAAAACTATTTATGCGGGAGGCTATCGTACCACACCCATCGATATCGAAAGGACCCTGGCGGAAGGATATACGATCTTTCACGAGGAACAGGCATACAGCCTGCAAAACCCTGCCTATTTTCGCACCGACCTGCGGGTAAGTATGAAGTGGAACCGTCGAAGGGTGACAAGTACACTCTCGCTCGATATCCAGAATATCACCAACCGTAAGAACTATTATAACCAGTGGTTCGATCAGCATAAAGGTGCTGTTGTAACGAACTACCAGATGGGTCTGATACCTGTACTGAATTATAAGATAGAGTTTTAATCGGGTGATAGTTTGAATGTTCTGATCTTGTAACGAACGTTCGGATTTTATAAAAAAAGTTTTGAAACGGAATATTGGCTGCCATAGGGTTGTCAGTATTCCGTTTTTGTTTTGCATGAGCTTAACAAGAAATATTTGTCGCGAATCCATTTCGGTCACTAAATTTGCTAACAGTGTTAGGTTAAATAATAGTGATATGGGTATTGCAGAACGTCGGTTAAGGCAAAAGGAAGAAGTACGGTCCAGGATACTGGCCACCGCCTGGCAGATGGTGAAGGAAGATGGCTGGCAGTCATTGTCGATTAGGAAGATCGCTGACGCAATTGAGTACAGTGTACCAGTGATCTACGATCATTTTGAGAATAAGGAAGCAATACTGCTCGAGTTTGGCAAGGAAGGATTTAGCCTGTTGATAAAAAGACTGCAGCAGGCGAGGAAGAAGTCGGATGACCCCCGGGAGCAACTCAGGGCCATTGCGGATGCCTACTGGAATTTTGCATTTCGCAATAAAGAATACTACCAGTTGATGTTTGGGATCGGCATCGCCTGTTGTGAAACGGATAAGTGTATTCCTGAAGAATCGGTCTACAGGAACCTGGTGATGGAGCCGATTGTGGAAATAATGTCGAAGAACCAGAAACAAAAAGGTGTGAATGCTTGTTTGAAGTACCATACTTTCTGGTCAGTGATGCATGGACTGATATCGATAAAGATGATGAGCTATTCTGAGATCGCGGATGAATTGAATAAGCTGGTTTTGGATGATGCCATCGAAGGATTTATTAAAAACCTGGAACGATAATTTTTTTTTTGATAATAGTTAACAATGTTAGCATAAGTAATGTTGTTATAGCACGCTTGCCATCCGTTATTGCTGCATCAACCTAGCCCACCCAGGAAAACTGCAGCGTTCGCCCGTGTTGTAGCCACCGGCGAAGCCAAATTTTTTTTTGACCATTATTCATTAACCCGGGAAATAGCAGTATTTCCTAAACCTGTCTGTTATGTTTACAAAAAATGAAAGGAAGCAACCCGGCTCCGTTCTATTGACCAACCTGGCAAGTCTAGCTATTGTAGCGCTCGTTGCTGTAGTGTTCGTTGCCTGCAATTCTTCATCGGGAAATCCCAATACGATGGCGCAACCGCCGCAAATGCTGCCGGTGCTGATCGTTCAAAATACTCCTGCAACTACGTTCCAGGAGTATCCTGCTTCTATTGAAGGAAGTAAGGATATCGAGATCCGTCCACAGGTGGATGGATATCTTGAGCGGATCTATGTAGATGAAGGTGCCCAGGTCAGGAAGGGCCAGGTTCTTTTCCAAATTAACAACCGGCCTTACCTCGAACAACTAAACAATGCCCTCGCGAGCCTGTCGGCAGCGAAAGCAAATCTTGCAAACGCGGAAATCAACGTTGCGAAACTTACACCCCTGGTGCAAAACAATGTGATATCTGATGTACAACTTAAAACGGCGAAGACGGCTTACGATGCCGCGCAGGCCAATGTAGCCCAGGCGCAGGCCATGGTGAGCAATGCCCGTATCAATCTTGGTTATACCCAGATCAAAGCACCTGTAGATGGTTATATCGGGCGCTTGCCGCATAAGACGGGAAGCCTGGTAGGTACCAGTACTGCCGCGCCGCTGACCATTCTATCTGAGATCAAGGAAGTGTATGCCTATTTTTCTCTAAGCGAGAATGATTTTTTGCGCTTTAAAGACCAGTTCGAAGGCCGTACGATGGAAGAGAAACTAAAGAAAATGCCTACAGTTGAACTCGTTCTTTCCAACGACAGCGTTTACGCGCACAAAGGAAAAGTGGAGGCAATTTCGGGCCAGTTCAACCAGGACATGGGTGCCATTAGTTTCAGGGCAAGTTTTAAAAACACCGACGGCTTACTACGATCCGGTAATACAGGGAGAATCAGGATTCCGAGGCTGATCAACGGATCTGTGGTTGTACCGCAGGAAGCTACATTCGAACTGCAGGATAAAGTATTTGTTTTTGCGGTCAGCGATAGTAACAAAGTTTCCAGTGTTCCCATTGCGATCAGTGGGAAGTCGGGCAATTATTATCTCGTAGATAAAGGAATAAAGGCGGGTGATAAGATTATATTTAGCGGACTTGACCGGTTGCAGGAAGGAGCGTTGATCACGCCCCAGCCCTTATCGTTGGACAGCCTGTTAAAGGCTAAACCTTTATAAAGCTCCATGTACTGTTAAAACCTCCCTTAACTAAACGGTAAAACAGCGGCATCGACATCATCGTATTTCCGATGGGTTGGCGATCCCAACCGCGCAGTTGTTTATGTCAAACAGCAAAAGATTAGCTGGCAGGACACTGTTGGCCAAAAACTAAAATAATCAGGATGTTAAAAAGATTTATTGAACGGCCGGTATTATCAACCGTTGTTTCGATCATTATCACACTACTGGGTGTACTATCATTGTACACACTGCCGGTTACATTGTTTCCCGATATAGCACCGCCCACGGTACAGGTAACTGCAAGTTATCCCGGCGCGAATGCTGAAGTTGTGGCAAGAGCCGTCGCAACACCACTTGAAGAAGCGGTGAATGGGGTGGAAAATATGACCTATATGACTTCCACTTCCAGCAACGACGGAACGATGACCTTAAACGTATTTTTTAAAGTAGGTACCGACCCCGACCTGGCTGCGGTCAATGTGCAGAGCCGGGTGTCCCGTGCAGTAAGTTTGATTCCCCAGGAAGTAGTACAGGCCGGAATCTCAGCGCAAAAGCAACAGAACAGTATGATCATGGTGCCACTGATCTATAGTGAAGACAGCACTTATGATGAAAAATTTCTGCAGAATTATGCCAAGATCAATATCCTTCCGGAATTGCAACGTGTACCTGGTGTGGGCCAGGCTATGGTATTTGGTGCCAAGGATTATTCTATGCGTGTCTGGTTGAAGCCTGATCGGTTAACCGCTCATAACCTGTCTACGCAGGACGTACTAAATAAGATCAGGGACCAGAACCTCGAGGCAGCACCGGGAAGGTTTGGTCAGGGTAGTACTGCTTCTTTTGAATATATTTTAAAGTATAAAGGCAAGTTGTCAAATAATGCGGATTATGAAAATATCATTCTGCGTTCTTCCCCGGATGGATCAACGATAAGATTGAAAGATGTGGCACGGGTGGAATTTGGGGCCTTTGCCTATAGCGCGAATACGCAGATACTGGGTAAGCCCGGGATTGGTATTGCGATCTTTCAGACAGCGGGTTCCAATGCAAATGATATTCTTACACAGGCGGATGAGGTTTTAAAAAAGGCTTCGCTGAATTTTCCGAAAGGCATTGAGTATTTCAGTATGTACAGTGCCAAGGAATTCCTCGATGAATCGATAGCCCAGGTGATCGAAACACTATTGATCGCTTTCGCACTTGTGTTCCTCGTAGTGTTTGTGTTCCTGCAGGATCTTCGGTCAACCCTGATTCCGGCTATAGCAGTTCCTGTGGCAATTATCGGAACTTTCTTTTTCATGCAGTTATTTGGGTTTACCATCAACCTGCTGACCCTGTTTGCCCTGGTTCTTGCCATCGGGATTGTAGTGGATGATGCCATCGTAGTGGTGGAAGCGGTGCATACCAAAATGGAACGAACGGGTTTGCCTGCCAAACAGGCAACGATCCAGTCCATGAAAGAGATATCCGGGGCCATCATTTCCATCACTATGGTGATGGCAGCCGTGTTTATTCCGGTAGGATTTATGGAGGGTCCGGCAGGTGTGTTTTATAAACAGTTTGCCTTTACGCTGGCTATAGCGATCCTAATCTCAGCAGTAAACGCGTTGACCTTAAGTCCCGCGCTTTGTGCCCTTTTTCTTCGTAATGTTCATCACGGTGAAGAAGGTA
>JAEZRB010000299.1 GCA_023412975.1 Bacteroidota bacterium
GGGTTCTAAGCCCCCTCTCCATGAGGAGAGGGGGTTGGGGGTGAGGCCGGCCTGCCCGCCGAAGCTTGGCGAAGGAGGGATGCTGGATGCCAGATACTGGATATTAGATACTTAATCACAAGACAAACTTTTAAACTCGAGGGTTCTAAGCCCCCTCTCCATGAGGAGAGGGGGTTGGGGGTGAGGCTGATTTAGGGGTGAGGCTGGCCTGCCCGCCGAAGCATTTAGCGTAGGCGGGGACTTGGAAATCTGGCAGATAATTACCATATTTATAGGGTATCTTCCACCCCACTGAAATCTTTCATTACATCATCTTATTGGATTACCGGTATTGGCTGCTGAACTGGCGCGAGGATGCGCTAATTCGGAAGGGCCGTTAATTTTTAATAAGAAGTAAATATGAAAAGATCTCTGTTTGTGTTACTGATCCTGACTGCGATTTGCGCATCCTGTAAAAAAGAAAAAAAAGATGTATCCCTGCCACAGCTGAGCACGACGGCTATTTCGAACCTGACTTATAATTCGGCGACTTCCGGGGGAAATATCACCGGCGATGGTGGTGCCGCGATTACCGCAAGTGGTATATGCTGGAGCAAAACCAACAACACGCCAACCATTTCAGATTCCAAAACAACTGGTAATACCGCATCAGGTAATTTCACTTCGGTGATGAACGGTCTCGAAGAAAATACCACTTACTATGTAAGAGCCTATGCCACTAACAGCGCGGGCACGGGTTATGGAAATACGATCACTTTTACTACGCCCATCAATATAAAAGTTCCGGAACTGACTACCGCTGCCATTACCGACCTGGCATACGACAAGGCTACATCCGGCGGTACGATCACTACCAATGGCGGAGCGGCTATCACAGCAAGTGGTATCTGCTGGAGCAAGACAAACAATAATCCAACCACGGCCGACTCTAAAACAACCGAAAACGCCACTACCGGTACTTTCACTTCTTTGATGGAGAACCTGGAAGAGAACACCACCTATTATGTAAGGGCTTATGCTACCAATAGTGTCGGCACTGGTTATGGTAATACCATTACTTTCACCACACCTGTCAATGTACAACTGCCGGAACTGACCACCGCTGCGATAACCAATCTCGCCCATAACACTGCTACATCCGGCGGTACCATCACCAGCAATGGCGGCGCCGATATCACAGCAAGTGGCATTTGCTGGAGTAAGACCAGTAATTCACCTACTATCGATGATGATAAAACCTCCGGAACCACCGCTTCAGGCAGCTTCAGTGCAGTGATGGAAAACCTGGAAGAAAACACAACCTATTATGTAAGAGCGTATGCCACCAATAGCGCGGGCACGGGTTATGGAAATACAATCACTTTCACTACACCGGTCAATATAACCATACCGGTATTGAGTACTACTGCGATTTCTAATCTTGGTCCCAATACCGCTACCTCAGGTGGATCGATTACCAGCAATGGTGGTGGAACCATCACAGTAAGTGGCATTTGCTGGAGCAAAACCAACAATAATCCAACTACGGCTGATTCAAAAACAAGTGGCGCTACAGCGTCGGGTAGTTTTGTCGCCGTGATGAACAACCTGGATCCGAGTACAACATATTATGTACGGGCTTATGCTACCAATAGCGCAGGCACTGGTTATGGCAATTCCATCAGCTTTACTACCACAGCGGCCGATGAAAACCAGGTTACGTTTGTGTACAATGGCGCGACGGTAACCTATGGTGTCGTCACCAGCCCTACAACCGGCAGAAAATGGCTGGATCGAAATCTCGGTGCCAGCCAGGTTGCCACAGCATATAATGATTACAGGGCATATGGTCATTTGTTTCAATGGGGCCGTCCTGCTGACGGGCACCAGTTGATCAATTACGCCAGCGGTTCGAACGGATCACCTGTCAATGGAAAAACTAAGACCCTGGCCACTTCCGATGCGCCTGGTCATTCTACATTTATCACCCCCGATAATACCATTACTCAAGGTGGTGTATTTATTTACGACTGGCGCAATGATCAAAATACCAACCGCTGGGCGATCAATAACCAGGGTGCCTGTCCCACGGGATGGCATATACCAACAGCTGAGGAATGGGCTGCCGAAACCGCGATTACAAACTTAAGTACCGCCTTCAACCAATTGAAATTAACAGCCCCTGGTTATCGTTATGGTGATTTTGATGGATCAGGAAGGGATGGTACGGTGAGAAACGTAGGTAGTTTGGCTTATTACTGGAGTTCAACTGTTTGGCCTTCTGGTGCTGGTTTCTCCAGTTATGTTGATATATCGTCCAATGATCGATATCCCGATCTGCTGGGCCGGGCTTATGGTTGCGCCATTCGCTGTATAAAAAATCAATAATAGTCTATACATGCTTAATACTGGGGAACAGTTTCTGTTCCCCAGTATTTTTTTGTCGATACCCCAGGCATTAATCTTACGGATAACATGGGTTATTTCAAGGTTGAAAAAACGGATTTTTCGGTTTTTTTTCCCCTTGTTCCGGCTCTCCCATACCTCAATTTTATCATGTGAACACAAAGCTGAAGAATCTATCGGCTGGATTTATTTCAAAACAAAAATCTAAGGTTATGAGAAAGGTAAAAATTTTAAAGGCAGGGGTCGCAGTGTTTTTCTTTTTTTCAATTCATCTTTTCCATTCCTGTCAAAAGGAATCAGCTCCAAAAATACCCAAAGTACCGAACCAGGTTGAATCCACTGTATCGAAATGGATAAATGATCTCCGGCCCGCTGGCAATGCCGGGAAGATCAAGTGGGTGACCAATTTAAAACAGAGCATTGACTATTCCCGGGCTTATACCCAGGAAGCAGGTGCAGATAAACTGATCATCGTTCCGCTGAAGCAGGGTTTTGAAAGCAAATTCAATCCAAACAAAGACATGAATTCCTTTCTTGTTTTACGGACAACCGGCGCCAATATTATCAAACGTGCGAACATTGTACTGTTCAAGCCTGGAAGCAATTCAGAAGGCTTATCACAAGTGGCATTTAGCAAAATGATTGCCGATGGTGACATGACAGCCGATGGTGCGGTTACCTTGTTGGGGCTCTGGGATAAGCACCTTTACAATGCGGTAATTAAAGACAAATCAGTTTCATCTGTTTCTACGTTTAAAAAATCTGCCACTGCCAACGCATCAGCGGCGGCCCGACCCGAGTGTACGGCCTGGTATCTTGTTACCAGGTATTACGACCAGTTTGGCAATTTGACGCATATTGAAGAGGAACTGGTATCGATTGATTGTAGTGGTGCCGGTACTGATAATGGTGACTCCTCCGACCCTGATAACCCCGGCGGCGGCAGTGGCGGTAATGGCGGTAGCGGTAGTGGCGGAGGTGATGATATGGATTGTGACGCGCTGGTTGCAAGCATTAACTTCAGAGCAGTTTCGGAGAAAATTAGAGTAACGCTTTGCGGAACCGGTACAAATACCCGCACCAAATGCTATGAGTGGAAGGCCTATGTTGTAAGTGGTGGCTTAATCCCCACGTACTACATGAGTGTTGAAACCGGCGTCCAGGTCTTCACTAATAATAAATATTGGGCATTTAAATCTTTTACACACAAAGAACTTGTGAAAAGAGGGGTAGAAATACTCTACAGTACATCAGCTTCCAATGTAACGGCCACGCCGACACTGAAAAAATCTGGTTTGCCATTTTATAATGTAGCACAGATGCATCTCATGTTCTCGGTTAAGTTTTCAATTGTTTGTGATAACCTTCCTGTGGCATTCAACGATTTTGCAAATACACAATGTGAATGGTCGGTAAATGAATAAAACAATATAAAGTATGAAACTCCTGGCATTCGTATTTTTCTCTGTAAGTATTTTAGGATGTATGGCCCAACAGAAGCCTCCTCAAGTAATGAAGGGATTGGAAGTCATAACTGTGCTTGATATACATGACCTGGACCTTAACCCTTATGCCATACAGCGAAAGTTTTTCGTCGTGGAGAAGGATAGTATCAACATTTATACAATCCCTACATTTGAACTTTTTGGAAAAACAAAAAAAGATGATTTTGGTGGACTAGTAACGGAACTTGACAGTGTTGAGTATCATTATTACCATGTTATTTTCGAAACAGGTCAAAAGTTTGGCTATACCTGTGATTCCCTGGGTAGGGACTGGAAAAAGATACCGCTTGACTCCTTCCTGGCCAGTAACTCGGTGTACGCGCTTGATACCCTGGTCAACAGTCTCGGGGAGAATAGTTCTCTTGTATCGTCCAAAATCAGTGGCGACGGAGAGGAGTTGACTGAAAACTATGCTACTAAAACAAAACCGGACTTTAAGACCAGCGATTCCACCAATGCCGTATACAATCGTAAACTAAACCACTACCGCTTTTCTTTCTCGCGGCGTGCCGACCAGGCCAAACAAAGAAAGCTTTGCCGTTTCGAAAAAGTGTTTAATGCAGATCCTGCTGGCGAGTATATGTTTCTAAGAGAAAAGCGGTACTATATATTCGAGATGAAAGAGGTGGACATTCCAAAGCCGGAAATCATGGATAAGCTTGTGAGTATGTACTATGATCTCGAAAAAAATAAATCCGGGCACTAGCCGGAGCAGGAGTTTCGTGTATGCCAGAGAACATGAGTGAGGCTGGAAGTAGGGCGTCGGTGGGACGCCCTACTGTTTTATTTGCTATTGAGGAATTAAATCGCTATGGCTCACAAATAATCAACCTGTTAATTGCATATGACCGGACCAGGGCGTGCATAACTAAAACACACACAATTCCACCACACGTTTTGCATTAATCTTACATTTAGGTAGCGTTATCTTTTGTTACTTATAAAAATGCCTGCTATGATCATGGTACATGATATTTTCGTTTGCAAACCCGGTAATGCTTCGAAAATCGCAAAACTCTTTAAAGAGTGGACAGAAGTATCTCCAGAGAAGAACACAAATGTAATGACCGATATGACTGGCCAGTGGCACCGCGTTATCGTTGCCTCCACATTTGAAAGTCTCGCGGCTTACGAAGAAGCCATGAAAACCATGGGGCAGACCGAAGCAGAAAAAAAGGTAATGGAGAAATTCAAGGACATGAACGAAATGTATGTCTCAGGGAGCAGGGAGATTTTTAAGATATGGTGATCTTACCTTAAATTTGTTCATGCCTGGTGCCTTGCCCGTCATCACGTAGGTTGATCATTAGTTCAACTATTTAACTTGATTTCTAGATCGTTTGGAAATAATACAATCATCCAAAACAAACTTCTATGATCAAGCGCCTTCAAGCCTGTTGCCTGGCTATCTTCATTAGTATCTCAATACTTTCTCAAACCAACCCCGCTCCCGGAAGCGTTTTTCGTGATTGTCCCGATTGTCCGCAGATGGTGGTAATCCCAGCTGGAAGTTTTACCATCGGCAGTCCTGAAGATGAACCAGGCCGTTTTAGTGGAGAAGACCCCAGGAAAACGGTAAGCATCAAACAATTTGCAGCAGGTAGTTTTACTGTGACGCGGGGACAATGGGCCGCTTTTGTAGCTGCCACGAATCGCTCCACACCCGGGGGCTGCGCCTGGAGCGGGCTTGAAGACTCTACCCTGAATGACTGGGACAGCCATCCAAATGCTTCCTGGAACAAACTTGGATTTCCTCAGGACGATAATCATCCCGTGGTTTGTATTACCTGGTACGATGCGCAGGACTATGTTAAATGGCTCAGTCAGAAAACCGGCAGCACTTACCGATTGCTAACCGAAGCGGAATGGGAGTATGCGGCAAGAGCAGGAACAACAACACCCTATCCCTGGGGATCCATTGCCAGTCATGAAAATGCGAATTACGGTTTAGATTCTGGGTTCGTGGGTCATGTATCTGGTCGCGATCAATGGAAAAAAACTTCCCCTGTGGGCTCCTTCCCTCCCAATGCCTTCGGACTGTATGATATGCACGGAAATGTTTTGCAATTCGTAGAAGACTGTTTCTCGGAATCCTACCAGGACCTCCCGACCGATGGCTCGGCCAATCAAAAAGATATACAATTGAAAATGACTGGTCAATTTTCATTCATGGATGGTGCCAGCTCCTGTTCATACCGGATCTGCCGTGGCGGCGACTGGGCCAATCCGCCTGCGATGATCCGCTCCGCCTTTCGCAACTGGGTTCCCGGTCCGGGTGGAGCTACTCTTCAGAATTATCGCAGTGCAGGGTTGGGGTTTAGGGTAGCGAAAACAATGAAATAAAGTTCGCTCACTTTTTAATGATTGCAAGATTAAGGGTGGGGTTTAAAACCCGCATATCGATAAATACTCTACTTTTTATGTTGCCAACAAAGGCCGTTGCTTTCCGCTTTTCTCTTACATTGCGTTCCTTTTTTGGTGATAAAAAGACACCGATCAAGGGTTGGAGCAATTTTATACGTTATTGAAGTATCTCGACTGGCAGTGTCTTTTATTTCTATTATGTTAGAATCTGGCGAAATCCCATTTTCATCTTTTTCCCGTTGCCAAAAAATGAACGCACCGGCTAAAACAATAAAAATGCCCAAAAAATATACTCCTTCTATTCTAGCAGTAAGTCTTCTCCATCCAAAAAAATGACTAGATCGTATTAAAGAATTCTTCTTTCCGGAATCGAATATCACAACTCCCTCTCCTTCTTTCGTTGGCAATCTTTCAATTTTCTCTTGATCTGGGCCAAACGACTTTTCCTCCACTTCTGCAGTTCGCACCTCAAGTTTTGATTCACTTAAAACCGGTTTTCTTGATTTACCTAATATGGCGAGTTCATCGTCGTTTAAAAGAACATTAGTACCATAAATATGTGGCCGATGCCTGAAATCGATCAGCCAGGCCAGCAGGTCCAGGTTTTTGACATCAGTTCTTTCTGTATGCCCCTTTAGATAGTTGTCTAGTGGTTTAAACTTATCCGTTTCAAAATCACGGATATGATCTAAAAATGACTTGCTATTTTCCGGCAACCCAAAAAACGCCTTCAGTATTTGCTCATCCCTCCTATTGTAACGCTCTTGAAACACTGTGACACACGCTCTCCGAATCTTCGCAGGTGTTGGCTTTGAGAGTAAAGGGGAGATTTCGTTATTGGCTATTTTTCTTTTATACTCCCCAAGCAATAGTGTAGTATAGTCCTGGTGGTCGAGCCGCATAATGAACTGCTTCTAACTAAAATACTCATTTGCCAGAATTTTCGGAATGACTTCATGAAAAATTAAGGTTTCATTCCCACTCACTATTACGGTTAACCGGAATATCAGGAATCTTCGGAATTATCGGAATCACTTGCTGACCAGGGGCTTAACCTGCACTATGTTCGTGTCACGATCATTTGGTTTACCAGGTGATCTGCTGAAGCGGAGACCGGGGTAATGTTAGCCAGCAAGGGAAGTTGCTGACAAAGCCCCGGTCGAAGCTCAAACTTCCCCCACTGTAAGAAGCGCTTCTTACGAAACCAGTCCCACCGGGCCCGCGACCCGGTACGGGCAACTATTCACTAACTATTTAAATTTTAAGACAATGATCGAGTTGATCATATGGCTTTGGACATCCCTATGCCCAAACCCATTTCATACGATAGATAAACATGGAACCTGTCCCCGGATGCATATATCCGTATCAAGCACTTCGGATACCGGAGGAGAAACAGGAGATCTCCCACCCCGGCCGCCCGTACCACCGCCGCCCCCGCCACCTCCACCACCGAGTGGGAGTTGATCAGATCAGGAAGGCAGATCATTTTCTGCCTTCCTTTTTCTATTTTAGAGAAAAATCAAGCATTGCGAGGTTTCATTTATCTGTGGTTTATTACAATCACTTTCTTGCTTGGCGGATGTAACGAAAAATCAAGTAAGCCCTCATCTGGCTATAGCTTTTTTCAATGGGGCGAATACCTGCATTACTACTGGAAACTCGATTCTGCCTTTTTGATGTATAACCGCGCCGCTAATACCACAACAGATAGCGTTGAAAAATCCAGGGCATACCATTACATGGGGGCTTTGCAGCGCCAAATGGGAGATCTTTATGGTGCGCAGGAAAGTCTGACGGCTGCGTTGCGTCCACTGGAAGAAAATAATAAACTGCACCGTGATATAATTGTCACGGTTTACAACACCTTAGGTAATATTAGCCTGGATCTAAAACGATATGACGAAGCGATAACTTTTTATAACGCCGGGCTGGCACGAGCTTCGAAAAGTGATACCCTGCTTGAAATTATGAATGGCAAAGCGACCGCCTTTCAAAAGAAAGGAAGTTATGATGATGCCATCAGGATTTATGACTCCATACTGCTCCTTCGACCACAACACGATATGCTTAGAGCCAGGGTTATCTCCAACCTTGCCCGAACGAAATGGCTGAGAGACCCGGCTTATGTTCCGCTTGACGAGTACCGTTTGGCACTTAAACTTCGTACCGACAGTCATGACGATCGTGGATTGAATGCCAGCTATGCACATTTGTCGGAATATTACTCGGGCATTAAGAAGGATTCAGCTTTGTCCTACGCGCAAAAGATGTACGAAAAAGCAAAAGAAGTCCAAAGTGCCGATGACATTTTGGAAGCGATGGATAAACTGATCAGGTTGAATAACGACATTGCCTCAAAGGAGAAATGGTACGATGAGTATAAAAAACTAAATGACAGTTTACAACTTTCAAGAGATACCACCCGGAGCCGGTTTGCACTGATACGATATGATGTTCAAAAAAGTAAGGCTGACAACCTGGTTTTAAAACAGCGTGTTACTATTCAGCGTGTATTAATTTATAGTTCGGTCGCTTTAGCTATAATCGTCATTGCCGCGCTGACAATCTGGTATAATAAACGCAGGAAAAGGATCAGGCAGGAGTCCGAAAAAGCCATACAGGAAGCCAGGTTAAAGACCTCGCAGAAAGTTCACGACGTAGTCGCAAATGGGCTATACACTATTATGAATGAACTGGAACACAGCGAAACGCTGGAAAAAGAACCCCTGATCACGAGGATAGAAAATTTGTATGAAAAATCCAGAAATATATCTTATGATGAGTCCTTACCCGATAGCACGGTAAATTATGATAACCAGGTGCACGAGTTGGTAAACCGGTTCTCGAATGACCAAACCAAGGTGTACGTGATCGGTAACCAACAGACATTCTGGGACAAGATCACGGGGACACAAAAAAACGAACTACAGTTAATCCTGGGGGAAATCATGGTCAATATGAATAAACATAGTGGTGCAAGTAGTGTGGTGCTGAGATTCAAACAGGAAGAAGGTATCGGGCATATTTACTATACTGACAACGGTAAAGGCTTTCCCGGGAGTTTTGAGTTTGGGAATGGTCTGAAAAATACGGTTAGCCGTATTAATTCGTTGAATGGCGAAGTTAATTTTGGACAAAGCGGTCAGGGTGGCGCGTCCATTACGATCAGCTTCCCGCTTAAATCTGATAGTAGATGATTGACAAAATATTAATTGCAGAAGACCAGGAAAGTTCCAACCTGTCCGTTCAAAAAACGATGGAGGAATTGCGTATCGGGCAAAGTGACTATGTCTATTACTGTGATGACGCCTTAAGCAAAATAAAGCTCGCCAAAAACGCCAGTCAACCCTACGATGTATTGATCACCGACCTCTATTTCGAAGAGGACGGAACCACCCAGGCGATACCAGATGGATTTGAACTTATCAGGGCCGCGCGGGAAGTTCAGCCTGAACTTATAGTTCTTGTCTTCTCCGCGGAAACCAGCCCTGCAAAAATCAAAGCACTTTACGATGAGTATCAAATTGATGGCTTTGTACGAAAAGCCAGGCGCGATGTCAGGGAATTAAAATCCGCATTTGAAGCTATATCAAAACGCCAGCGCTATTATTCGAGGACTACGGCGCAAAGCGTAAAACAATCCAACACCTATGAATTCACCGACTTTGACGTGAATATCATTCGTTTGCTCTCCCAGGGCAACCAGCAAAAGGAAATAGCGGGTCAACTCAACCGAAGCCTGAGTACCGTAGAAAAAAGCCTGAAAAAAATCCGTGATGAATTCGGGTTTGTAAAAAATGAACAGTTGGTGCTTTGGTGTAAGGAGAAGGGGATACTTTAGAAATTAACTCTCTCATTCATATAACCGCAACTTTTTCCACTGTGCCAATTGCATCATAATTATCCACTACGGGTTTCCGTAAGAATATTAGAGGTCTGCCTGTTAGTTTTGGGATCAAGCCCATTCTCTTTCACCAAAACGAATATGCAATGCTTTCTGCCTCCAAGCAACAAAAACTCCAAAACGACCTTAAAGCCTATCGAAAAGAGTTTTTAGACAGCGGTCTCAATGAACTGGATGAATCCGGTACAAGGATCATGATCAACCGTCTTCTCTCTGACGTGCTCGGATATAAGC
>JAEZRB010000321.1 GCA_023412975.1 Bacteroidota bacterium
CCTTATATACTCACCGTCTCACCGGCTTCCCGGCTAAACCAGGTTTGATACTATTTCACAATCGCCTCTTCCAAATTATAAATCGTATTCACAACCTTCATTAATGCGGCCGACTGGTTCATATCTAGTTTACTATTTAACGGGTATTCCCCGACTTTCAGGGTCGCGGTCGCATTCAGCTTCTTTTGTGTGAACTGATCTAATTGTTCTTTGTAATATTCTGTCAGAAGCTTTAATTCCTTTTCCGATGGATTGCGGCAAATGATCCGCCTGAATGCGGTAATGATTTTGTCATCTACCGAACTGTTTTCAGCCAATAGGTTTTGCGCCAATACCCGTGATGCTTCCAACACAGCCGGATCGTTCATCATGATCAAAGCCTGCAGCGGTGTATTCGTTTGTAGCCTTTTCACTTCGCACTGGTCGCGGTTGCTGGCATCGAACATGATCATATTAGGTGGCGGCACAGTGAGTTTGATAAAATTATAAAGCCCGCGGCGGTACAACGCATCCTCATGATCCTGTTTATAAGTAGCCAGTACACCACGACCTGAAGAAGCCAGTTCCCAGATGCCCTTTGGCTGGTAAGGTTTGACACTCGGTCCCCCAATCGTTTTTATCAATAACCCGCTGCTGGCGAGATAGAGGTCACGCACAAACTCGGCTTTCAGTCTCTGTCTTGGCGAACGTGAGAGGTAAATATTTTCGGGATCCTTCTTAAGTTGCTCTTCAGATACTTTGGCTGATTGGCGGTAGGTAGCACTCATCACCAGTTGTTTTACCAGTCTTTTGATATCCCATCCGTTTTCTATAAAGTCCACTGCGAGCCAGTCAAGCAGTTCGGGGTGTGAAGGAAGTTCGCCCTGCATGCCGAAATCACCGGAGGTTTTTACGAGGCCACGACCAAATAGTTCCTGCCATATTTGATTAACAAATACGCGTGATGTAAGCGGGTTCTTTTTATCGACGGTCCATTGTGCCAGTCCCAGCCGGTTGCGATCATACTTCGTGGTATCAAATTCCATCACGGCTTTTACCGCTTCAGGTTTTACTTCTTTTCCCGGCTGATCATAGGCGCCGCGTATCAGGAGGTATGTTTTACGTAAGGAGTCCCGTTCACCCATTACAGAAACCGTGAGTGCGGATGTGTCTTTGGAATTGATAAATGACAAAATATCTTTTCTGTCTTGCGCACTGATAGCCAGGATCGGGTTTTTCGCAGGCTTCGATACGCTCACATCTCCTTCGTAGCCCACTTCTTTGGTATTGTTGAAGAATGCCAGCAGCGAAAAATAATCTTCCTGCGAAAAAGGATCGTACTTATGATCATGGCATTGGGCACATTCCATGGTGATGCCCAGTAAGCCCTTGCTATAGGTCTTTGTTTTGTCGAGTAAATATTCCACCCGGTATTCCTCATCGATCACACCGCCTTCCTCCGTGTATTTATGATTGCGGAAAAAACCGGTGGCGAGGATTTTTTCCTTATCGGCATCGGGCAACATATCACCGGCGATCTGCCAGACCAGGAATTTATCGTAAGGAATATTTTTATTAAAAGCATGGATCACCCAGTCGCGCCAGGGCCACTGGGTTCGAATATTATCATCCTGGTAGCCATAGCTGTCGGCATAGCGGGCCACATCCAGCCAGTGTACGGCCATCTTCTCACCGTATTGAGGCGTTTTTAATAAAGCGTCCACCATTTTTTCATAGGCATCAGGTGATTTATCGGCAAGGAACCGGTCCATCATTTCCACGGATGGTGGCAGGCCGGTAATATCCAGGCAAACTCTTTTCAGCAGTCGCTCTTTATCGGCTTCTTCATTTGGCTTAAGGCCTTTTTCATTTTGTTTGTCGAGTATAAAATGATCGATCTCGTTTTTTACCCAGCTCTTATTTTTTACATCAGGAACTTCTGATTTTTCCGGTGTGATAAATGCCCAGTGAGATTCATATTTACCACCCTGCTGGATCCATTTTTTGAAAAGCTTTACTTCATAGTCGCTAAGCGCACCCAGGTGTGAGTCGGGTGTAGGCATGATATAGGCGGTAGCATCGGTGGAAATTCGTTTGAACAATTCTGATTCTTCCGGTTTGCCCGGCACGATGGCAAATGCACCTGGTGTTTCCTTTAGTGGTGCATATGCGCTGTCGGCAATGTCGAGCCGGAGACCGGCCTGGCGGTGACTGCCGTCGGGACCATGGCATTTAAAACATTTGTCGGAAAGAATCGGGCGAATATGGAAATTGTAGCTGATGGTTTTGGGTACTGCGGGATCATTGCTGTTATTATTAAAACAGGAAACCACGAGCACCCCGGTGGCAACAACAAGACATACATAGGCAACTAATCGTCCTTTCATGAAACAGGCAATATTGAACTCGAAAGTTACTTAAATTTTATCGCTGGAAGCCACACCCGGCGGGAAATTACGGGGTTGGTTAATACATTGATTAAATGCATAAACCGTCCCTACAGGACGGATGGCCGCGAGGGGGCATTATTTAGCTACCCATAAAACGTCCCTACAGGACGTAAAGGGATATGCATATTAATATTTGATCGCATGACATAATCAAAATCGGGGTGTGAAGAATAAATGTCGTTAACAAGCATTCGTTTTCACATCTCCTGGACATATCTGATTCCCATATTCATATAATGGATCAATTGGAAACCCGTCCCATCGGGACGGTTTATGCTGGAATAATGCTATAAAGAATACGCTGACAAAAAAATACCTCTCGCCGGTATTTGTTTAAACCCGTATAACTAACTTAACGCCACCTAATGCGATCCCGGTATCTAAATAAAATGCTATGCGAAATTTTTTCATTGCCGCTATCCTTCTTTTCTTTACAAAAACCCATTCCCAACCACCCTACCAGGCTACCTGGGAATCTCTGAACACCAGGCCAATCCCGACATGGTTTACCAATGCGAAATTTGGCATTTTTATACATTGGGGTCTTTATAGCGTGCCGTCCTGGGCTACCAATTCCAATGCCGACGGATTTGGAAGTAACTACTCCGAATGGTACTGGGAACGTTTGAACAATACCAAGTTGAATATTCATAAAGAGTTTACCGCGTTTCACGAAAAAACTTATGGTCCGAATTTTAAATACCAGGATTTCGCACCCTTGTTTACCTGCGAACTTTTTGATCCTGGAAAATGGGCCGAAATATTCAAGAATGCCGGTGCCCGCTATGTCGTGCTCACCAGCAAACACCATGATGGATTTGCATTATGGCCCAGCGTACAGCCCTGGAACTGGAACGCGGTGGATGCAGGCCCGCATCGTGACCTGGCAGGTGAACTTTCAGCCGCTGTAAAAAATGCAGGGCTGCACATGGGTTTTTATTATTCCTTATATGAATGGTACAACCCGCTATACAAGCAGGATGTAAAGAAGTATGTGGACCAGCATATGCTTCCCCAATTAAAAGACCTTGTAACCCGGTATCAGCCAGATATCGTTTGGCCCGATGGTGAATGGGATCATTCGGATACAGTTTGGCGCAGCCGTGAATTTTTGCAATGGCTCTATAATGAATCGCCTGTTAAAAACACCGTGGTCACCAATGACAGGTGGGGCAGCGGTCGCGATAAAGGAGGTTTTAATACATCTGAATATGGTAGCGGTAAATCCGGGCTTGATAAACCCTGGGAGGAATGTCGGGGTATTGGTGAGTCATTTGGTTATAACCGCAACGAAAATCTCGAGCAGTATGCCAGCAGCGAACAACTCGTGCATCAACTGATCGATATCGTGTCCCGTGGAGGTAATTTGTTGTTGAATATCGGCCCGGCTGCTGATGGAACGATACCGGTTATCATGCAGCAAAGATTGAAAGATATCGGCGACTGGCTACGGGTGAATGGCGAAGCGATCTATGAAACCACGGCATGGAAAGACGCTCCTCCTTTAAAAGATGATGGTATTCACTTTACAAGAAAAGGTAATGATCTCTACCTGATCGTCACAAAATGGAAAAATGAAATTAATCTTTCAAAAATGCCTGGCATAAAGTCGATCTCGATGCCCGGGTATCCTGGAAAGATTCGGTTTAAACAAAATGCTGGAAAATTAACCATCACCGCACCGGCTTTGAGCCCGGCTGAGAATCCCTGCCAGTATGCATGGGTTTATAAATTGCAGGGTGCACTCCGGTAGCAAGTTAATTATACAAACGGATGGTTGGTTACCCATTAGGGTGCGTCTCAAATTTTCGCTAGATCAATTTATCCTGGTAACCATTAATAACCCCTGGTTAACCTTATTACCTTAGTAAAAAAGTCATTTTTAACAATACCCAACCTTATTCCCTTATCCCACTGAAAAATAAGTGAATAAGGTTATTTCCTGTTGTGCTTTTAGGTTATTAAGGTAATAAGGTTTTCATCCCAGCAGATTAAAAATCTTTTCACCAGTTAAAGCGAAAATTTGGATTGCACCCACCCATTAAACGAATAAAAAAGCTGAAGCAATTGAATTCGCTCTCACGCCAACCACATATTTTAATTTAATAACATAGAACTGCTTTTGATATAAAAATAAGCAAACGTTTGATCGTTGTCGCATTCAAAAACCAGTCTTTAAATGTCGTAACTTTAGAAGCTTAAGGCTTTTACCATCCAACGATCAAATTAGCACCAAATTGCCATTATGAAATTGCTGCTGAACAAAAAATTTCTTCTCGTCATAGGTTTGTTGATTGCGGCTTATGCCAGCTATCGTTTATTTTGGCCGGCGCCCCAGGTCGACTTCAGCGCCGATGTCAAACCTATTCTGAATAAAAAATGTATTACCTGTCACGGCGGTGTGAAAGCAAAAGGTGGCTTTAGCGTACTATTCCGCGAAGACGCACTCGCTGTTACAGAATCTGGCAAGCCCGCCATCATCCCGGGAGACCCTGAAGGAAGTGAAATGATCCGACGGATCACGATCAACGATCCAGAGGAACGCATGCCATACAAGCATGAGCCTTTAAGTAAAGATGAGATCAGTATTTTAAAACGCTGGATCAGTCAGGGTGCGAAATGGGGTGATCACTGGGCTTACCTGCCCGTTGCCGAAACTGCCTTACCCGATGTGAGCAGTAAATGGATCCGCAACGATATCGACAAATTTATTTATGAAAAGCTCGAAGAGGAAGGCTTAACGCCTTCGGATGAAGCCGATAAACCTACATTATTGCGAAGGGTCAGTCTCGATTTAATTGGTATGTATCCCTCGAAAAATCTTGCACAACAATATCTAAAACGCAATGATGATAAGGCTTATGAAGTATTGGTTGATTCCCTGCTTTCATCGCTGCATTTTGGAGAACGTTGGGCTTCGCTCTGGCTGGATCTCTCCCGGTATGCCGATACAAAGGGATACGAATCTGATGGCGGAAGAACGATTTGGAAATACCGCGACTGGCTGATCCAGGCTTTTAATGAGGACAAACCCTATGATCAGTTCCTTACCGAACAAATCGCTGGTGATCTGCTGCCCGATCCAACTGACGCGCAGTATATCGCCACAGCGTTTAGTCGCAATTCGATGACCAACGATGAAGGTGGAACAGACAATGAAGAGTTCAGGGTGGCTGCGGTCATGGATCGCGTCAATACAACCTGGGAATCGCTGATGGGAACCACTTTCGCCTGTGTACAATGTCATAGCCATCCCTATGATCCTTTCCGCCACGATGAATACTATAAATTTTTCGCCTACTTCAATAATACACGTGATGAGGACACACCGGGTGAGTACCCATTGTTGAGGGATTTCCCTGACAGCTTAAAGCAAAAACTGGAGCAGGTCACAGAATGGGTTCGCGAACATGATTCTCCGGAGGAAGCCCGGCGATTTAAGAAATTCCTGCGTACCGGTCAGCCGGCCATCAACTCAACTACCGCCGACAGCATGACCAATGCCGTGATCGCTGGAAAAAACTATGCACTGGCAATGCGAAACCATTCCATAGCGCGCCTGAAAAATGTTGACCTCGAGAATGCGTCGCAAATGATCTGGAATTTTTATTCCAATAAAAATAATGGCGTATTAAAATTGAGAATGGATGCTCCCGACGGGCCGGTGTTTGCAACTTATACTATCCGTGCCGTAGACAGATGGAGAAAAGAAACCGTCAATTTTACCCCACAAAAAGGTGTGCATGATGTTTACCTGACTTATGACAATGCCAGCCTCCCGCCTGGTTTTGATCAGTTCGCGATCATTTTTGACAATTTCGCTTTCCTGCCTTCACTGCCAGGTCAAAACATGCCGGGTTATGATGCAATAAAAAAATCATTTTGGCAACTGGCCACCGCTGATGTGCCTTCAACCCCAGTGATGGTGGAAAATCCTCCCAATCTTTGGCGAAAGACATTTGTATTTGAAAGAGGTAATCAAAAAACACTGGGTAAGGAAGTGGAACCGGCCGTGCCTAATTCGCTGAGTTTTGCGATGCCCGACAAGGCGCCAAAGAACAGGCTGGGTTTGGCGATGTGGCTGACAGATAAAAAGAATCCGCTGGTTTCACGCACCATGGTCAATCGTCTCTGGGAGCAGTTGTTTGGTACCGGTATTGCTGAAACACTGGAGGATTTCGGCACCCAGGGCATGCCGCCAACTCACCAGGAATTATTGGATCATATGTCATGGAAGCTGATGAACGATCACGGATGGAGCATTAAAAAAGCTTTGAAGGAAATTGTGATGAGTGCAACCTACCGCCAGGAATCAAAACTAACTGAAGAGTTAAAAAGAAAAGACCTCGCTAATAAGTTTTACGCCAGGGGACCGCGTATCCGGCTGAGTGCTGAGCAGCTGCGTGACCAACATTTATGTGTGAGTGGAAAGCTGAGCCCCAAAATGTATGGCCCCGGTGTGATGCCCTGGCAGCCTGAAGGCATCTGGCTGTCACCCTATAATGGTGAAAGATGGAAAAACAGCGAAGGTGAAGATCAATACAGGAGGGCTGTTTATACGTATTGGAAACGAACATCACCCTATCCATCAATGATCAGTTTTGACGGTGTACAAAGAGTATTGTGTACTGCCCGCCGCATTCGCACCAATACGCCCCTGCAGGCCCTGGTTACGCTGAATGATTCTGCTTATCTCGATATGGCCCGTCATTTCGCGTTGCGTATGCAACAGGAATCAGGATCAAAAGATGTAGCCCAACAAATCGCTAAGGGGTACGAGATCATGTTGTTTAAACCGATGCCTAAAGCAACGCTGGATATATTTACAGGCTTGTACGATGAAGCTTTGAATGAGTTCAGTGCCGATGAACATAAGACCTGCGAGATGATCGGCGTGAATAATGAACATGCAAAACCTTCTACTGCCGCGCTGGTGGTGGTGGCCAATGCCATGCTCAACCTTGATGAGATCGTCATGAAGAATTAATTGCGAGTATTAAACATTTGATAGGAAAAATAAAAAGTAAAACCAAACATGAGTAAACACACCACCAGGAGAAACTTCTTACAGAAACTAACGACAGGAGTTGTTGGCGCCACCCTGCTGCCCGAGGTAATGCATGCAGGCGACCAGGCCTCGCGTATTGAACAATTAAAACGGATAAAAAAAATTAGCGCGAATGATCATATCCAAATCGCAGTTATCGGCGCAGGTGGTATGGGTCTGGCGGATGCCAATACCGCGATTACAGTACCGGGTGTAAAACTGGTTGCCGCCTGCGATCTTTACGACGGGCGCCTGGCGGATGCAAAGAGAATTTATGGCAATGATATTTTCACGACACGTGATTATCGCGAGATCGTGCAACGCAAGGATATTGACGCGGTGATCGTAGCTACTCCCGACCATTGGCACAAGGATATTTCTGTGGCGGCTATGAATAGTGGCAAATCTGTTTATTGCGAAAAGCCGATGGTGCACAGTGTATCCGAAGGCCAGGCCGTGGTAGATGCGCAGAATAAGAGTAAAGTGGTATTTGAAGTGGGCAGCCAGGGTGTGAGTTCTTTGGGGAATGAAAAAGCAAAAGAATTACTGGCAGCAGGTGCGATTGGTAAATTGAATTATGCCGAAGGTTTCTGGGCGCGCAACTCGCCAGAAGGCGCTTGGCAGTATACTATTCCGTCGGATGGCAATGAGAAAACGGTGGACTGGAAAATGTTTTTAAACAAATATCCCGATCGTTCTTTCGACGCGAAGCGTTTTTTCCGCTGGCGCTGCTACCGCGATTATGGTACCGGGGTTTCGGGTGATCTGTTTGTACATCTTTTTTCGAGCCTGCATTTTATCACGAATTCTAAAGGACCACAAAAGATTATGGCCATGGGTGGGTTGCGTTTTTGGAAGGATGGTCGCGAGGTACCCGATGTGTTGATGGGTATGTTCGATTATCCCGAAACAGTCGAGCATCCAGGTTTTAACTTATCTCTACGCGTGAATTTTGTTGATGGTACCGCCGACAGCACTTATTTGCGACTGGTGGGCAGCGAAGGCAGCATGAACGTGGAATGGGATCGGGTAACACTCACGCGTAATAAAGCTTATGCGCCATCTGATGATCCATTAATGGCTACCAAGCTAAACAAGGATAATCCGAATGCATATGAGCGTAAGAAAATCCTGCCCCCGAACACGACAGTCTATGAAGCAGAAAAAGGGTATAAAGGTGCGCACTACGACCATTTTAATAATTTCTTTACCGCCATTCGCGAAAAAAAATCGGTGGTAGAAGATGCGCTGTTTGGTTATCGTGCAGCTGCACCGGCATTGTTGTGCAACGACAGTTATTTCACCGATAAACCCGTAAAATGGGACCCGGTGAAATTGAAGCTAGGTTGATCAACGTCTGACACTCCCGTCTGACGTTGATCGGATTGAAATTGAATAAGCGATGAACATTTAATTACTTGATTCAAACAATTCAAAGCATGAATAAAAAAATATTTTTTGGAACCTTCTTAATCGCAAGCTGTATGGCCTTAGCTTCATTTAATAAACAAAAGGATAATACATTGTCCGCTGCTGAGAAGAAAGAAGGCTGGCAATTATTATTTGATGGTAAAACGCTTAATGGCTGGCGCATGTATCAAAACAAACCGGCAGACTGCTGGGGCGTGAAGAATGGTGAGATCTATTGTAAGGGAAGTGAAACGGACAAGTCTGATCTGCGGGGCGATTTGGTGACAACCGACCAGTTTGAAAACTATGAACTCTCGATCGACTGGAGGATCGCTCCGGGAGGGTATAGCGGGATCATGTATCTTGTGACTGAAGACGCGCCCGCTGCCTACCTCACCGGTCCCGAATACCAGTTGATCGATGATGACGGGTATCCTGATAAGCTCGAGGACTGGCAAAAGACCGGTGCTGATTATGCTATGTACACTCCGACGGTAAAAGCCACGCGTCCGCCCGGGCAGTACAATACAACCAGGATCGTTGTGAAAGGAGCGCACAGGGAACATTGGTTAAATGGTGTGAAGGTTTTGGAGTTTGAAGCCTGGACTCCCGAATGGAATAAACGTAAAGCCGAGGGGAAATGGAAGGACACACCCGGTTATGGCATCGCGAAGAAAGGTCATATATGTTTACAGGATCATGGCAGTGGGGTGTGGTTTAAGAATATAAAATTGAAGCCCCTGAAGCCCTAACCTGGTTGATCAGGAGATGTGCCATCAAAAGATGGATGTTGTGAAAAAATAAAAGACTTGAAATGACTCAAAAAGAATTGCACGATCAGCGCCTGGTGAAGGAAGCGGAAGCGGCAAACCTGCGGGTACATACCCGTCGCCATTTTTTGAAAGAAAGCGCGATGGGCCTGGGAGCCCTGGCGATTGGATCCTTGCTGGGAAGTTGTGGTCGTGGAAGGACAGCTGCACCATCCATGGCTTTTGATCCAGCGCATCCCTTACTTCCCAAATCACCACCGTTTGTGGGACGCGCCAAAAGCGTGATCTACCTGCATATGGCGGGTGCGCCATCACAACTTGAACTGTTCGACTTTAAACCCGAGCTTGCCAAGATGGATGGACAGGATTGTCCCCAGTCATTCCTCGAGGGAAAGCAATTTGCATTTATCACCGGTGTACCTAAGATGCTGGGTCCACAGGCAAAGTTTGCGCAGCGCGGACAAAGTGGTGCCTGGGTAAGTGATAACCTTCCTCATTTTTCAACCGTTGCGGATGAAGTATCATTTCTAAAAGCGGTGACAACCGATCAGTTCAATCACGCGCCTGCACAATTGCTGATGCATACCGGTGGTTCCAGGTTGGGTCGTCCCAGCATGGGCAGTTGGGTCACCTACGGTCTCGGTACCGAAAACCAGAATCTGCCGGGTTTCGTTGTGCTGACAAGTGGCGGCAGTTTTCCTGATGCAGGTAAAAGCGTGTGGGGCAGTGGATTCCTGCCTTCCGTATACCAGGGAGTGCAATGCCGAAGCGAAGGAGATCCGGTTTTATTTATCAAGGATCCCGATGGTATGAGCCGCAATATTCGCAAGGCCTCAATTAATGCGATCAATAAAGCCAACCAGCTGGAATATGAAGAATACCAGGACCCGGAAATATTATCGCGTATTTCCCAGTATGAGATGGCTTACCGTATGCAGATCACAGCGCCCGAGGTAATGAATATAAATGACGAGCCTCAATACATTCATGACATGTACGGCACCCAGCCGGGTAAAGCCTGCTTTGCCAACAATGTATTGCTCGCGAGAAAACTGGTAGAGAAAGGCGTTCGTTTTGTACAACTTTTCGACTGGGGTTGGGATGCAC
>JAEZRB010000011.1 GCA_023412975.1 Bacteroidota bacterium
GAGTAAGATCTCGGAAAACTTATCCAAACATCGGTAGTACCGCCAGATTTGATAGCGCCTGCCGTCATTCCACCCGCAAGTCTCGGTTCGAGTTTGTGTTCGGGCTGTAGTTCGAACACGGCTCTTGTTCTATGCTTTTTTAATAATGCTGCGTCGAGTGAGCCGGTTAGCATTGCAGTATATGCTTTGTTGGGAACATAGTCGAGAAGCTCTATACCGGCCTGTCTTAATTCGCTTTTTTCCTTTTCACCAGGTATGCTTTCAAATTGAATAATCATAAAGGATTTGCCGCCGGGACGTCTTGCAAGGTTCAATTCCTCAATCTTTTCCCCGGAAATATTGGCAGCCGGGATAAATGAACCACTTTTCAGGGAGATACGATAGCGATCGCTATCTGGTACTTGCGCCTGCACCTGCACAGACAATAGACAGGCCCATAACAGGATAGCCATCAAAGGAACAGGATTGAATCTCATAAGAAGTTAATATGTTATAAAAATATAACAATTAGCGCGAACTAGAATAAGCTTAGGCTGTAATTTCCTTTTCGGCGAAGCAGTATTGATGCAGACTATTTAGAAAACGCTTCATCTCATTCATTCCTTCTATTGGCTCTGCAATGAGCATGAATAACTTACCGGTTTGTTTCAATCTCGCCTTATTGGTACCGGTTTGAAGATAGTTGATGATATTATTGAAAAGCGGTGATTCGAAATAATGTGAGTCGGGCCTGTTGATGAAATAACAACGCAGCGTACCCGATTTGAGCGACATCTTCTCAAAACCCAGATCAATTGCCAGTTTCCTGCAGTTGTTCGTCGTAAACAGATCTTCCACCTGCGTGGGCACCGGACCAAAGCGATCAGAAAGTCCCTGGTGCATATTCCGTAGATCTTCTTCGCTTTCGCAATTGTCGAGCCGCTGGTATAGCGACAGGCGTTCCGCAATACTTTCCACATAATCGTCGGGGATCAGTATCTCGAGATCGGTATCAATGGTGCAATCCTGTACATAGTCATCCTGCCGGGTTATTTCTTCTTTAAACAGGTCGCGGAACTCGGAGCGCTTCAATTCACGGATGGCTTCATCCAGAATTTTCTGGTACATTTCAAAACCGATCTCCGCCATAAACCCGCTTTGCTCGCCACCAAGCATATTCCCGGCACCGCGAATATCGAGGTCGCGCATGGCAATCTGGAAACCGCTTCCCAATTCACTGTGCTGCTCCAGGGTCTGAAGTCGTTTCCTCGAGTCGCTGGGTAGGGTACTCATGGGCGGAGCTAACAGGTAACAAAAAGCTTTTTTATTACTACGCCCCACCCTGCCGCGCAGTTGGTGCAGGTCGCTCAGGCCAAACTGGTGAGCATTGTTGACGATAATGGTATTGACATTGGGTATATCCACGCCGCTTTCAACGATATTAGTACAAACCAACACGTCGTATTTACGATCTATGAAATCAAGTATTCTTTTCTCCAGGTCATGGCCTTCCATTTGCCCATGCGCATAACCAATACTCAGATCGGGACAAAGACCCTGTATGATCGACGCCATTTCGGCCAGTCCGCTGATACGATTATAAATCACAAACACCTGGCCACCGCGTTCCGTTTCAAAATATACCGCATCACGTATATAATCCTGGTTGTAGACCTGTACTTCAGTCTGGATTGGTTGCCGGTTGGGAGGTGGTGTATTGATAATACTCAGATCCCTGGCGCCCATCAGTGAAAACTGCAGGGTACGAGGAATGGGTGTTGCTGTAAGCGTGAGACAATCAACCGTGGTGCGCAGGGTCTTGATCTTCTCCTTGTGCCCTACTCCGAATTTTTGTTCTTCATCGATAACGAGAAGTCCAAGATCTTTGAATTTCACATCCTTTCCCAGGATACCATGCGTTCCGATTAATATATCGATCTTACCTTCCGCAAGTTTTTTTAGGGTCTCCTTTTTCTCCTTCGCCGTTTTGAAACGATTAATATAGTCAACCGTGACGGGGAAATCCTTCAAACGGTCGGTAAAGGTCTTGTAGTGTTGAAAAGCAAGAATGGTAGTTGGCACCAACACGGCGGCCTGTTTTCCATCCACGCAGGTTTTGAAGGCCGCCCTGATGGCAACTTCTGTTTTTCCAAATCCCACATCGCCGCAAACCAGCCGGTCCATAGGTGAAGCAGACTCCATATCTTTTTTTACATCCGCGGTGGCCTTACTCTGATCGGGAGTGTCTTCATATATAAACGAAGCTTCCAGTTCTGTTTGCAGGTAGTTATCGGGCGAATGAGCAAAGCCCTGCTGGGCTTTTCGCTGCGCATACAACTTGATCAGGTCGAAGGCAATTTCTTTTACTTTGGTCTTGGTTTTTTCCTTCAGTCTGTTCCATACATCACTGCCCAGCTTATTTACTTTCGGGACACTACCTTCCTTGCCGGTGTACTTGGCGATTTTATGTAGTGAGTTGATGTTTACATAAAGGATATCACTGTCTTTGTAAATAATACGGACCGCTTCCTGTACTTTCCCGTTGGCTTCAATTTTTTGCAAGCCGCTGAATACGCCCACCCCATGATCAATATGGGTCACAAAATCTCCAGGCTGGAGTTCGCGTAGCATCCGCAGCGTTAAAGCCTTGTTCTTATTATATGCCTGCTTGACACGATACTTATGATACCGCTGGAACACCTGGTGATCGGTATAGCAAACCAATTTGAGATCATGGTCAATATATCCTTCATGTATGGAGGTATTAACGGGGTTGAATACGATCTCCGCTTTCAGGTCGTCAAAAATTGTCTGTAGTCTTTCAAGCTGTTTCGGATTATCAGCAAACAGGTAAAGATTAAATCCTTTCGACTCCCAGGACTTCAGATCCCTGATCAATAATTCAAATTGCCGGTTGAAAGCGGGTTGCTCCCTGGTCGAAAAAGCAATGTTGAAAACCGAATCTTTATCCGGAAGTGTATTTGAATGGCCAAAAGAAATGATATGCCTGGCGGACAGTTCATTTTCAAACTCCGCCGCTGTTATGAAATCGTCGGCATTGACCTGCTTTTTTACCAGTTTCTCATCTTCTTCCTGCTCTTTGTTCTTTGCAGACTGACCGCTCAATTGCTCGATCTCAATAAAGCCCCGCAATTCATCTTCACAATCGAGTAAACGTTCCCGGCAGAATTCATAATCTTCGAGCCAAACAACCGTGTTCCCCGGCAAAAACTCGAATAGTGAAATAGTATTACCGTCTTCGAATTGTGTATTTACATTGGGAATAATGCTAACCTGGAGTAATTTTCTTTCGCTCAACTGCGTTTCAGGATCAATGATGCGAATGGAATCGACATCATTTCCAAATAACTCAAGCCGGTAAGGTTTTTCATTACCATAAGAATAAATATCGAGGATACCCCCACGGATCGCAAACTGACCGGGCTCGTACACAAAATCGGTTCTTTCAAAGCCAAGATCAGCTAACTGCAACAGTAATTTCTCAACTTCGAGTGCATCACCAGCCTTGATGCGGATAATATTGGAAGAAAGAACGCCGGGCACAATGGTTTTTTCAAACAAGGCTTCGGGGTAGGTCACCAGTATTTTCTTGTTGCCTCCCGCCGCTATTCTTGTTAGTGCCTCAGTCCTTAACATCACATGCGAAGAATTCAACAGGCGATAATTCTTCCGGTTTTTAAACGAGGAGGGAAAATAAAATATATCCAGGGCGCCGGTAATATTTTCAAGTGTGTTGTGAAAATAAGCCGCTTCCTCGGCATCATTTAAAATGATCAGGTGATTGAGCTGCTGGGCTTGAGGATGCAGAAAGGTCGAGGCCGCTACAAAGACGGAAGAGCTTCCAAGCAGACCCTCCAGGTGTATTTTCTGCGGTAGATTTTCAGGCTCGCCGGCGATTGAAGGCATAGCGATCCTGTTCGCCAGTTGAAAAAGGCGGGGATCATCCTGATACCTTTGCAACAATTCCTGAATCATAATTCCGCCCTGCAAAAGTACGATTAAGCCCGCAGAATATTTTCGCTCAAAGTCAATTGATGTTAAACATCGTCTTAAAATTCATGCAAATCGTGGCTGATTACTCAAAAATGAAACAAGCCCGGGTGTTTATGACCGGGCTTGTTTTTTAAACATTTATAAGATAAATGTTATTGCTGCAAAACTACTTCGCCTACATCCAGGGGCTGACCTTCCTTTACTTCAAGGTTTTCGAGTGTTACATCTTTATATGGATCTTTCGCGTCGACAACCACTCTATAGGTGCCGGGTTTTACCTCAATGGTGAATGCACCACCACTGACCGTTCCTTTTGTAGAATCGGAAGCGCCATAAGCCCACACGGCTTCCGCTCCATCAGCAGGTGTTACCTTACCTGTGATAGACGACTGATTGACGGTTGTAAATGCAAACAAACCGGCAAGGGAAGCTGCAACTATTCCGCATGTTAAGATACTCTTCTTCATGATTAGAGATTTTATGGTTATAAAAATGATACGTGTTCATTCTCATAAACCGATAGCGTAGGTTGCCGGATGCCCCTGAAAAACCAACTACTATGCCAACACGCTTTTTTGTGGAAAACAAGCAAAATCTCAGATAAAACAGTATCGAGTATTTTGCCGGATTCAGCATCTGTTTAGTAACTTCCGTTAAATTAATTGCAATGGCCATACAACCCTGGCGAACCGGGAAGGTAGTACGTATTGAAAATGAAACTCCTAACACCCGGCGCTATTGGATCGAAATTCCCGAACTCAGCTCTTTTGATTTTGAACCTGGTCAGTTTGTGACCCTTGACCTCCCCATTCACGAAAAGCCAAACAAGCGCTGGCGCAGCTATTCAATAGCGAGCTGGCCAGATGGCACCAATGTTTTCGAACTGGTGATCGTCCTGGTGGAAGATGGACTTGGCACTCCCTGGATTTTTGAAAATGTTAAAGTAGGTAGCGAACTCATTCTTCGTGGGCCTCAGGGAGTATTTGTATTACGCGAAGAAAATCTGCAGAAAGATCTTTTCCTTATCTGTACCGGTACCGGTATCGCTCCTTTCCGTAGTATGGTACATCATATCTACCGGCACAATATACCACACAAGGATATCCATATCATCTTTGGGAGTCGTACAAAACAGGATATTTTATACTATGATGAATTGAGAAGTCTGCCACTGGAGCATTATCATTACCTGCCTACGTTGTCACGAGAAGAATGGGAAGGCAAAAAAGGTTATGTGCATGCCATCTATGAAGAACTTTGCTGCAATAAACAGGATGCCAGTTTCTTTCTTTGTGGTTGGAAAAACATGATCGACGAAGCCAAGCAACGGATTTTGGCCATGGGCTACGACAGGAAGGCCATTCACCAGGAACTATATGGATAATGATGCTTAATAAGCTATTCACTTCTATAACTTTTAAATCTTCCCGTCTTCTTTCCTTCCCGGCAAGAAAAACTTATATCTTACTATTTACAATCTCCCGGAGCCTGTCCGCCGGTACCCTTTCCTGCTCCATACTATCGCGGTACCGGATTGTGACGGTGTTGTCTTCTTTGGTTTGGTGATCAACCGTCACACAAAATGGCGTACCCAGCGCATCCATCCGGCGATAACGTTTACCTATAGCATCTTTTTCTTCATAGAAGCAGCGGAAATGTGGCTGGCAATCTTCCATGATTTTTTTCGCTATATCAGGCAGACCATCTTTTTTTACCAATGGGAAAATGGCCAATTTAACCGGTGCCAGTTTTGCCGGTAGTCTCAATACCACACGGCTATCTGGCTTATCAGGTGTGCTCAGATCCTGCTCCTCGTAGGCATGACTAATTACCAGTAAGAACATTCGGTCGAGACCAATAGATGTTTCGATCACATAAGGAATATAATTGCCATAAGGTTTACCTGTCGCCGGATCGATATCATTATCAAAATAGTTTTGCTTTTTACGGCTATACTCCTGGTGCTGTTTTAAATCGAAATCACTGCGGGAATGTATGCCCTCCACTTCTTTAAACCCAATTGGGAATTCAAACTCGATATCACAGGCTTCCTTGGCATAATGCGCCAGTTTCACATGGTCATGGTAGCGATATTTATCAGCTGGCAAGCCCAGACTGAGATGCCATTTCAAACGCTCCTCTTTCCAATAGCGATACCATTCGCCTGCTGTACCCGGGCGTACAAAGAACTGCATCTCCATTTGTTCAAACTCGCGCATCCTGAATACAAACTGCCTGGCCACGATCTCGTTTCTGAAAGCTTTACCGATCTGTGCGATACCAAACGGAACCCTCATCCTGCCTGTTTTCTGCACATTCAAAAAGTTTACAAAGATGCCCTGTGCCGTTTCAGGGCGCAGGTACACTTTGTTGTCTTCATCTTCTGATGAAGAAGTAGAACCAAATTCAGTTGAGAACATCAGGTTAAACTGGCGGATATCCGTCCAGTTAGTAGTGCCGCTTATGGCGCATTTTATATTGCGGTCTACGATCAGTTGTTTCAAGCCCGCGAAATCGTCTTTCGACAATAAAAGATCCATCTCTTCCAGCATACCCTTTGCTTCATCGAGCCGGCCTTCCGCTTCGAGTAGTTCAGCATGTGCCTCTATCAGGTGATCCACACGATAACGCTTTTTGCTGTCTTTGTTGTCGATCATGGGATCGTTGAAATTGTCCACGTGACCTGAAGCTTTCCAGGTTGTCGGGTGCATAAATATGGCCGCGTCAATGCCTACCACATCATCACGCAACTGCGTCATGCTTTTCCACCAATAGTCCTTAATATTTTTCTTCAATTCACTACCCCACTGGCCATAATCGTAAACAGCCTGCAATCCATCATAGATCTCGCTGCTGGGGAAAATAAAACCGTATTCTTTACAATGCGAAATGATCGCCTGGAACTTGTTGGTATCGTTTGCCATAGGGCGCAAAAGTAAGAAGTCTGCACTAATGAATAGCCGGACACAGGACTAAAAACAGGCTAACAGGTGGTACTATCATTATTTCTTTTGGCAATATTGGTTTCCTGCAGGTCTTTATTGGCAGGTACCTCCACCTCCTCCACCCATACGGCATACTTACTGGGATATATGCGGGAGCCGGAACATACAGCATAGCCGTGTGTAAATGCTGCGCCAAAATAAAGGATGGTAGCAGAATAATATACCCACAAAAGGATGACAATTACCGAGCCCGCGGCTCCATATGCCGATGACATCCGGTTATTTCCGAGGTAATAGCTGATCAGGTATTTCCCAACCATAAATAAAATGGCTGTGGCAAAGGCGCCGGCCTTTACATGTCGCCACTTTATCCGGGCATCAGGCAGTACTTTAAAAATTAATCCAAACAATAAGGCCGTCATCAGAAATGTGACCAGCAGGTTTACTGAATAAGCGAGTATGACCTGCGTATCCGGAAAGAGTTGCGTGAGCCGTTGGAGCAATGCATCCAAGATACCATTCAGGACCAGCGATACCAGCAACAAAAAACCCAGGGAGATGATCATCGAAAAAGATAAAAGCCGGTTGATGATCAGCCTCAGCAACCCACGACCCTTGCGGGGCTTGGATTTCAACCACCATATTCTATTGATAGAATCCTGTATCTCACCAAACACGCTGGTAGCGCCAACGATCACGGTGGCAAGGCCGATGATTGTTGCCAGGTTGCCTTCGCCCGATAAAGTAGCATTGCGGATCGTTTGCTGGATCTGGGTAGCCGCTTCCGCACCTACCAGGCTTGAGATTTGTCCATAGACAGAGCCCTGTACAGCCTGCTGACCATAGAATACTTCGATCACCCAGACTATAATTATCACAAGTCCGGGCAGAGAGAACACGGTATAATAAGCCAGGGCTGCGCTCAATTTCATGAGCTTGAGCTCAAACAAAGCCACAAATGCATGCTTAATACTTTTCCAGATCAGCTTTAAAGGCATATAGCTGTTGTGAAAAAAATGGTGCCAAAAATCAGGATTCGCTGTTTCCTTTCAGCTTCTGATTTTGCTGATGCCGTAAAGCATCCCGGTTTTGCTTCTTATCAAAATTCTTTTGCAGGGCGGCTTCCAGGTCAACACCGGTTTGATTGGCAAGACAGATCAATACCCATAGAACATCGGCCATTTCATCGGCCAGGACATCAGTTTCCATTCCCGGCGCTGGTTTGCGGGGATCATTTGCTTTATAAGATTGTTCACCATACAGCCTTGCCATATGGCTTGAGAGTTCACCTACTTCCTCGGCCAGTATCGCGGTATTGGTGAGTTCGTTGAAGTAACGTACACCAACAGTTTTTATCCAATGATCAACCTGCTTCTGCGCCTGCTGTATAGTCATAACATTATTTTTAGAGAGTAATTGCAATATAGCATGATTCTTGCCGTTATAGCCTCCCGGCTAAACCGCACCCGCTGAAACAGACTGTTCCTAATATTCAATTGATGAGCTATGTTACTACCCATTATTATCCGAAAGATCGTTCCTGTACTCATGATCGCATGTTTTGCCGCTGCTACGCAGGCCCAATCTGTAAAAACCGCAGTATCTGTTAAAGAAATTGAAAAGAACGCGAAGCCTTACCGCATTCTTACATCGGGCAAACAGATCACCATTAAATCTATAAAAGATATAAAAAGCCTGATGGTTTGGACATCGGATGGCAACCGTGTGCTTGAAGAGAAAAATGTCGGCGCCAGTCAATACCAGTTCCGCATCACCATCAGGGAAAAGATTTTCTTTGTTATGCTTCGTCTCGAAGACGGCAAGGTTTATTCTGATAAATTTGGGATTGAGTAATCTTTTCCGGCTCTGGAACCCGATAACGATTTGTAGTGGGAAGGCCCTAACCTGATAGTTATCGGGTTTTAATTACCAATTCCTCACCACTCACTCCCTATTCTTCGTATCTATAAAAATCGTAACCGGCCCGTCATTGAGTAATTCAACCTTCATGTCGGCACCAAATTCACCGGTAAGTACCGGGCGATCCAGGTCGGCAGACAGCTGGATTTTCATTTTTTGATATAGTGGAATGGCGATACCGGGTTTGCTCGCTTTGATATAAGAGGGACGATTGCCTTTTTTGGTGGATGCGTGTAAGGTGAACTGGCTTACCAGGAGTATCTCTCCGCCTGTATCTTTTACCGAAACATTCATGACCCCGGCTTCGTCATCAAACACCCGCAGGTTCACAATCTTTGAACTTAACCATTCCACATCATCATTGGTATCCGCGTCTTCAATTCCCAGCAGTACTAAGAGCCCTGACCCGATCTTTGCATACACGCTACCGTTGATCGTAACCAAAGCCTTTGTAACCCGCTGTATGACTGCTCTCATAATTGTATCTTTATCGCAACAAATGTAGTTGATAGTTCAGCGCACCTGCCCATGATCGATTTCAGCAAAGAAATAACATTCCAGACAACCCGAAGCGGCGGTAAAGGCGGCCAGCATGTAAATAAAGTGGAAACAGCGGCGATTGCTTTATTTGCCATCAACGACTCACAAATACTCTCCGACCAGCAAAAAAGCCAGGTGCTTGAAAAATTATCCAACCGCATCAATGCAGAGGGGATTTTACAGGTAAAATCGCAAACCCACCGCAGCCAGATCGCCAATAAAGAAGATGCAGTTGAAAAGATCAATAAACTCGTCAACCTGGCGTTATTGAAAAAGAAAGCCCGGATCGCCACGCGGATCAGCCGGGCGGCCAAAGAGAGAAGGCTGGAGTCGAAAAAAAAGAAATCAGAAATTAAATCGGGCCGGAAGAAATTTGGGCCCGGGGACTATTAGCACCATTAAAGTTTTGACCTGTGAAAAAAAGCATATCCACCATAACATGCCTGGCTTTGGTAATAATAGCACTCTCCTACCTGGCTGGTTCATGTCGTAAGAGTGAAAATCCAAATAACCTGACCTATCTCCAATTAGAAATACCTGAAGATTTTCCCGAACCTGCCTACCTTTTTCACGATAATCCCCTGTCAAAAGAGGGAATAGAACTGGGTAGAAAATTATTTTATGACGGCCGACTTTCCATCGATGGTGTGCATCCC
>JAEZRB010000012.1 GCA_023412975.1 Bacteroidota bacterium
TATTGTCATCCGGCACGATCAGGGGTCTGACATTGAGGTTGTGTGGCGCTACCGGGGTGATTACAAAGCTTTTAGAATCAGGAAAAACAATGGGGCCTCCGCAACTCAGCGAGTAACCGGTAGAACCGGTCGGGGTGGCCAGGATCACGCCGTCAGCCCAGTAAGTATTCAGGAATTCCCCGTTGAGGTAAGTATGGATCTTGATCATCGGGGCCGTATCTCTTTTATGCACTGAAAATTCATTGAGGCCGTAGGGTACATTACCAAAAAGGGGCAGGTCGGCGTCGAGGTGTAGCAGGGTTCTTTTATCGATCACAAAGGAGCGCCGGGCCAGGGCCTGTACAGCTTCTTTTACTTCATCCTGGCCGATACTTGCCAGGAAACCCAGCCGCCCGAAATTGATCCCAATGATTGAGATATTTTTATCCCTCACCAGGGTCACCGTATCCAGCAGGGTGCCATCGCCACCGAGACTGATTACAAACTCCACTTCGGGTGTGAGATCTTCCGAAACGGAGAATACTCCTGTATCGGCAGGCAGCCTGATCTGATTTTTGATCTGCTCATAAAACTGGTCAAAAATGACCGCCTGGATATTATGCTTTTCAAGCTCGTCAAAAAATACCTGCACATTCCCTCGCTGCTCTTCCTCAATGACCCGGCTATAAATTGCTGCTTTCATCTTCTGTTTTGTAAATGGTTTATCAGACACGCTTAAAAAACCACCTTCTTATGTATAAATATACCGTTTTGACCTAACTGATTAAATGACCAGTCGACTTTCAGGGTAAAATCATAAACCGTTGTAATGTCAATCCCTACCCCGTAAGAGAACAACATCTTATTGGAAAGATCATTCGTGTTTTCATTAGGATTGTAAGTATAGCCGCCATTCCCATATACCCTTCCATAAATATTGATGGGCACTTTTACCGGCATCAGTTTCTTGATACCCGGCATCATAATATTAAAATTAAAAAGCCGGCGCGACATAGATGCTTTGAGATAGGCACCCAGCACCCCGTCGATCACATAATATTCATAACCCTGGATAAACACATCTGAATATCCTAACAGGCGCTGGTTAAAATAAGGCTGTGAGAATGGGAGTTTGATAGACGCAAATGAATTGAGGCTAAAAAAGCTGCGTTTCCCGGTAGGCCAGTGTGCTGAGCCCTTCGTAGTAAGTTCCCAGAGGTTGGTCGTCTTTGTAAATCCTTCTTTCTTTAACGTTACTTCCGCTGCATAGCCACGGGTGGGATAAGGAATATAGTCGAGGTTGTAATATGTCATTGTGTAATACAACCTGGGGTAATCAATCCTTGAACGTTCATTGCGAAAATACCCGGGATTCAGCTTTACGATCGTGTCAGCCACCTTTTCACGCAAATATGCGATACCAAAGCGGTGACGTGTTTTGATCGCCTTGCGATAGGTGAGCTCGGCTGAAGCATGGGTAAAGGTTCTCAGGTATTCATCGCCGTCAAGAAATATTTGTTTATTATTCTCAGAAACATAATTCAACTCGCGGTTCTTACCCATCGCGAATCCTACCATCATACCCCACTTCATGTTTTTATCTATATAAAGCCGGTCGTAGTTGAACATGATCTGTTTAGTATAGCCCCCAATCACCCATAGTTTAAGTTTATCATTGCGGCCGGTCACGTTATTGTACATTAACTTGCCTCCCACATTTACCCGGGAGAAACTTGCTTTTTGCTCTACAAGCCATTGATTCAAATTGCGGTCAACAGGCTTGAAATATGGAACAGGGAAAATATACCATCGTTCTTTCACCTGCACGAGAATATCAATATTATACCCGTCAAAACTCTTCAATGCTACTATTGCTTCATGAAAAAGCGTGGTATTCATCAACTGTTGCCGGGCGAGTTCAAACTTTTTTACCAGGTCCTGCAAAAGATATGTATCACCAGGCTGAAAGGGTATCTCGCGGAGTATGATGGAGGGTCTTGTTTTTTTATTTCCTTCAATGACTATATGTCGAACGATAAATGGCCTTTCATTAACTGGCGGGCGGGTTGAATCGGGTGGTAGCAATCCCGTTTCATCAGGCATCATATTGTCTTCTCCGGTATGTTGGGCAAACGTATGATGGCAGCAAGCAATGTACAATAAGAGCCCTAGTAAGTATTTTCGTTTCCTCTGCATTTTCTGAACTACAATATCAACTAAAAATAACCGGAAATTTCTAAAGTATGGAAATGGCGGGCAAAAAACTTAGATCTTGAGGTAATTCATCAGGTTGTCATAATTGCTGCGCAATTCATTAGCATACTGTTCTTCCCCGAAAAAGTATTTTACATTGTAATCGTACCGCTGAAAAGTGGCAACGATATCAGATACTTCAGGCTTGTTAATACGAATCGTGACCTGCATGGTACCGGTACCTGAGTCATTGGAGGTATTGAGCTGTGTGATCTGTGCATCATTGGTTTCCACCAGTTTGCTGATCTCATTAAAGGAATACTGGTTGCTTTCCATTTCCAGTACAATAAGCCCACCGGGCTCGTTAAGACTCATAAATTCCGAAGCATGCCTGAGCAGGTCACTATAGGTCACGGCACCGACGATATCGTCTTCGTCATCTATAATGGGTACAACGCTAAGGCCATTTTCCGCTGCCAGCTGAATGGTCTTTAAAAAGTGTTCATTGTTTTTTACCGAAACATTGCCAAATGATTGTTGGAGATCACGCAATTCCGTGTGGTCATTGTCAACCATAAGCAGGTCGTCTTCACTAACTATTCCCACGTATTTATCTCCGTCTGCAATTGGGAGGTGGGCTACCTGGTTATCGTTCATTAGCTGAAGAGCCTGGTATACCTTGTCATGCAGGTGCAGATAAGGCAAAGACTGAGATTGTATTTCTCCTGTTAACATACGGATAGCGGCTCCTTAGTTTTTCTACAAAGACCCAAACAATCAGCTAACTGTTGCAGGCTCATTGAGTTTTTTCAAAAATTTATGAAGGATCATGTTGAACTCATCCGGCACTTCCATCATGGGTGCGTGGCCACATTTATCAATAAAATAGAGTTCGCTATTGGGGATCAACTTATTAAACTCCCTGGCCACAAAAGGCGGGGTGATGGTGTCATTGTTTCCCCAGATCAATAACGTAGGAAGTTTGATTTGATTGAGCTCTTCCCCTAAATTATTTCTGATGGCGCTTTTGGCGAGAGCAATGATCTTTATGACTTTCAGCCGGTTATTGGTAATTGCAAATACTTCATCTACCAGTTCATCGGTGGCCATTTTGGGGTCGTAAAATGTCAGCTCCGTTTTTTTCCGAATATATTCATAGTCGCCCCGCTTCGGGTAGGAATCACCCATCCCGTTCTCAAACAGTCCCGAGCTACCGGTAAGAATGATCGATTTAATGCAATCAGGCTGACTTTTTAATACATATACCAGGCCAACATGTCCGCCGAGGGAATTCCCCAGTAAGTGAACATTACGATAGCCTCTTGTTTCAATGAATTTGTTGACAAACTTTGCCAGCCCGCCTACCGAAGTATGCAGAATATCCATGTCAAGCAGGGGTAGAATGGGAACCACTACTTTATTATACTGCTTGAAATATTCTATCAGGCTTGCAAAATTGCTCAAAGCGCCAAACAGTCCATGCAGCAGCACCAACGGTTCACCATCGCCTTCCTCAAAAAATCTAAACTTATTATCCTGCTTTATTTCGTAACTCATGATCTCCGGTGCCTTAATTTTTTACTAAAATAATCGTTTTACTGCAAATTTATAACCGGTAATCCCGCTCAGTTGTAACTACAAAGATAACTGCCTAAATCACATAATAGGTAAATGCGCAAAGTGTTTATCTATTACGACTATATAGAATTCTTAAATAATATCGCTGTATAGGTCTGAAATACCATGTGACAAGCGTTAGAAGTGTAATGATCAATCCAAGTGCCAGGCTATTGGGGTATAAGACGATAATTGACATCATCACCACCAGAACCCGGGCATATTCGAGGTAAAAGATCCACCGGCGCTGGTCCAATATAGCACCGCTGTTAACCAAACTGATCAAAATAAATAATGTGATGAGGAATAACTGCGGCCCAGGCAGGTAGTGTTCAAACAGGGTGACAATAAATAAAAGACCGATCGAAAATGCAGTCTGCGCAGTTACATATTGGAGCTGGGCGACTGAAGGTTTTTGCTGCTGTCGCACATTTAAAAACTTTCGTTCCAGCACCAGCCGGTAGCGAGGGTCAAGGTCATCAGGTTTTCCAAATATCGCACGCCATTTGGACCGGAAGCCTTTTGCGTGTTTAAAATTCATATATATCTCCAGGGGAAAATGAAAATGTTGCCATAAAAAACTATGACTTTTCAACGGCTGTGTAAGGCCATATTCGATCTTGATATTAGCTTGCTCCCGCGCAAATGTGCCAAAGAGCTTATCCCATAAGATCAGCACATCGCCGTAATTCTTGTCGAGGTATTCGCGGTTAGACGCGTGGTGTATGCCATGATGGGTGGGCGTGACGAGTATTTTTTCAAACCATCCCCATTTACCCAACATTTGGGTATGTACAAAAAATGGATAAAGTCCGTGAATCAGCAGGAAGATCGAGATCATCAATGGCGGAAAACCGATCAGCGGTAATACAGACCAGAATAAACACCTCACCACCGCCTGGAAAACCGTGATCCGGGCTGAAACGGTATAATTAAAATCCTCGCTCTGGTGATGAACCACGTGCACAGCCCAAAATGCATTGATCTCATGTGCCAGGCGATGATACCAGTACCAGACCAGGTCAGTGAGCAAAAAAAGAAGTATCCAGGTGAATACACCAGCCCTGATATCAAAAATGGCAAAATGCTCATGGATATAAACGAAAAACCAGAAGAACAGGCCGGTCGTGAAAAGGTCAAGCAGTCGCTCGGCTATACCTACGTTGAGGTTGGCAACGGATTCGGCATACTGAAAAAAATTCTTTCCTTTTTTTTTCGAATAATAATATTCAAGGCCCATAAAGAACAAAAACATCGGTATAGCAAGGCCGATCCAGTTTATTTGCATACGTTTTGTTTAGTCTACTAATTCGGTGGACTATTCAAACATAGTATATAATTCCTGCCTGTCCAAACATAAAACGATAATTCTAATGACCCTGGGTATCGGCGCCCGGGATCTTCTGTGCCACGCCGTCGAAGAAATTCTGGAGATCAGCAAACATATCTTTGAAGAAAGGGAGGAGTGGGCCCATACTGTCGATGACCCTGGGACCCCAGGGCTGCACATACGAATATGTGGCTGAATTTTGCCTGGCCTCTTCGCGTATAAGATTTACCTGCTCGGCATAAAACAAAATGACGCTATAAACAATAACGAATATTGCAACATAAAATAATATTCCTCCCAGCCGGTTCCCCCAACCCAGCATCGAAAACTCTACCGTTCGCTGGATCATGTTGGCTCCAAGCCTTACCAATAAAACCACAACAATAAATACAACCGCAAAGGAAATTATGGGAAGCCAGGTATCTGAAATATTGATGGCGTGACCTATATAGCCCGCCGCCAGCGTAGAGAGCTTCAAAGCCGCGGCCAATCCGATGATAATTGCCACAAAGGAAAAAACACCAACGATGAAACCGCGCTGAAAGCCTTTAATGATTGCCAGCACCAGGATGATCGCCAGTACGAGGTCTAAAAACATAGATTATTACTGTTTGATACAACGAGGCTTTCGCAAAAATATTTTTGCCAGGATGGGTACGGGATAGCTTTTGGTCAGTAAAAAAAGTTAAATGTTGACCACTACCTGTTTCGAACTTCCAAACTATATCAATGACGCTGGATTACTTTGTCAATAATTCTTTAACAAGACCAGAAATGGTTTTTCCATCTGCACGGCCTGCAAACTTCTTACTCGCGATACCCATCACTTTGCCCAGGTCAGCAGGAGAACTGGCACCGGTGTCAGCGATGATCTTTGTCAGCTCCTCTTTCAATTCTTCGGCAGACAATTGCTGTGGTAAAAACTTTTCGATCACGGCGATCTCCTCCAATTCTTTTTGAGCAAGGTCGGGTCGATTTTGTTGCTGAAAGATCTCCAGGGAATCCTTCCGCTGTTTAACGAGTTTTTGCAGGAGCTTGATTTCATCCTCTTCTTTGAGTTCAGTTCCCGTTCCGGATGTTTTAACCAATAATATTGCGGCTTTAATTGCCCGCAGGCTGCGAAGGCTGGCTTCATCTTTTGCCAGCATGGCTGCTTTGAGCTCAGCCATAATCTTTTGTTCAAGGTTCATAGTCGAGTTTTATATGCCACGAATAGTTTAGGAATAGTCCAATACTCAATTCATGCTTTATCAGAAACCCATTCGTGCAATTCGTGTCATTCGTGGCTTAAGCTTTATTTTCCTTCATTTGTTTTTCTCGGAATTTCTGGTAAAACTCCTGGGCAAAACTTTTCATGTCCCCCACCATATCCTTGTAATTGGTGGCACGGCCATATGTGTCGGCCATGGTCATTAAAGTCTGGTAAAAAAAATCCGCCATCTCATCGATCATCATGTCTTTTGTCCACAGATCAATGCGAAGCGCGGTCTTCTCAGCACCGTCCCAAAAAGCCAGCATCATAGCTTTTGCTTTCTGTGCCTGGTCAGCCGTTGTATCAGTCGCATTCCAGCTGATCGCATCGGGGATCTTGTTTTCGTCGGTATGTACATCGATAATGATACTTGACACGCTCATATAAACTTAATTAAGTGGGCAAAGTTAGTATTTCATTCCCGGGTTTAAACAGCTTTATACGGCAAGGCCAACGGTTTTCCTGATCACCTGCATGAATTCATCGGCCGCCTTATCCCAGGTGAAGTCGCCGGCAACCAGCGCGGCTTTTTCCACAAGGTTTTCTCGCAGTGATTCGTCCTTATAGATCAACATCATTTTTTCGGCAATATCGTTATGATCTGCCGGATCAACATACAGCATGGCGTCGGCAGCCCAATGACCGGGGCTGGCTTTTTGTGCAAGTATCATCGGCACTTTGCTTCGCAGCGCAGCCAGCATTAAGGCGCTCCAGCCGGCAATGATACCTGGATTGACTAAAGCATACGCCGCACCCGTGAGTCTTTCCAATTCCAACTCAGTCACCCGCTCCAGCAATACCAGGCTATCCCGATATTTATACGTTTTAAGATCCGCCGCAAACTTTTTAAACCCTGGCGACATGGGACCCGCAAGAACCAGTTTCCAGTCTGTCTTCTGTCTTTTCTTAAAAACTGAAAAAGCCTTTAACAGGTTGATGATATTGCTTTGCTGGTCGATCTGGCCGCTGTATAAAAAATAACTTTTACCCTCTGTGTACTCCTGTCGTGTTTTCTCTTTATCATTTTCCTCCAGAACATGAAAATCTTTTCCGGGATTTTGGATGACATGTATTTTTTCCTGAACAGGCGGGTATAAACTGGTGATCTCATCGCTGAGAAATTTGGACCCTGTGAGAATGCAAACTGATTTTTGGAGGAATCTCTTCATATACCTTCTTAAAAAAAACAATTCAGTCTTCTTTGTAGCAGAAGGGAATTGCAGGTATGAAAGATTGTCGACGATGAGACACTGCGGAATTTGTGTTTGCAGGGAACAAACACCCGGACCCGCAATAAATATTTCCACCTCGTGTTTTTTCAGGATGGCCGGCAATTTTACATCGTACCAGAGTTTTAGCAACAGGGGATTGTTGGTTGCGGGACCTTTAACGACGGTTTTTACATTTTTCCCCGGAAAAAAAGAGCCGTCAAAAGTCTTATCAGAAATTAGTAGAAACTCATCCTGCCCGAACTTCAGCGTCATTTTTTTCAATACTTCAGTAAGAAAAAAAGCATAATCTGTATTGTTGTTATTTCCAAGAGAACGTATATCGATTCCAATCTTCATGCGCATCAAAGGTAAATGGTTCATCATTTCGGTCGTAATATCTACCCTCGCAACAGGGAAAATCACGATAAAAAGATTCGAAACCCAGGTGTTGTTTTTGACCTGCTTTCTACGTTTCTAACTGCCGTCTTTTTTCATAGTAAACACTGGTGGAATAATACAGTTGTTTTACTGTGGATATTCGTTTATTACTGAAAGATAAAATGAGCAGTTATACAATTGTATGCCCATTGATCCGGGTTTATTTTTATCCCGGAATGTGAGAACCAAACTGGGACCAAAACCGTGGCCTATGAAAAATTTGTACACTAGCTTTTCTTTATTATTAGTCTCTTTCGTACTGGTTTCAAATGTCAGGGCCCAATGCCCCGATGGCCAGCCTGCCGGTGGTACCGCCTTCGATACTACTATCATGATACCTGCCGGTATCGTGGCGAAAGAAGTGCAGTTTCCAAAATTTAATCCCGAGGCGGGCATGGTGACCTGTGTAAGACTATGTGTGACCATCAAGGGTATCATTGATACTGTGGCACTGCAAAACTTTTCATCGTCATCGCAAAACGCAAGCTATACTTACGATCGTGTGGATATTATTACAGGGCCGGGCATTCCGTCATCTTTATCGAGCAATGCGAACCTGAATTTTGGGCCGTTTCCCCTGACACTTTACGATGGAATACCTGGTGCGGGTACAGATTTTTATTCGAGAGGCTCTGATACAGTCTTAACACGCGTGCTTTGCGCTAATATCAACGATTCCGCCACCATCGCGCAGTTTTACGGGATTGATAGTGTGAGTTATAATTATGATGTGAACGCATCAGCTGTCGGAATCGTACCCGGTGGTAGTAGTTCTGCACTTGTATTGAGCTCGGCAATGGTGAATTTCCGATTCGAATACTGTACCTGTCCTCCTGTTGTACTGCCAGGAAATATTTACGACTTTACTATAAATAAGTTGAGTGATGTGGATGTAGATCTGAAATGGGGCGGATATGAAGAGATTTATGCTAATTACTACTATGAAGCAGAAGTGAGTAGAGATGGAAATAATTTTACAAGTATCGGCACCGTTCCAAAGAACGCGGGCAACGATCCTTATAAGTTTAGTTATTCCGCGCCTGCAGGAGAATCTGGGGTTTATTACTTCAGAATTAAGCAGGTGTATTCAAACGGGTATGTACATTATAGTAGTATCAGGCAGGTTGTACTGGAAAACTCCGTGCGTCAAAAATTTTCTGTTTATCCAAACCCCTCTACAGGTATAGTTGGTATCAAATTTGATAATAGTTTGAGCGGACATTTTTATGCTCTTTTATATAATACGCAGGGTCAGGTAATCGAGGAAAGAGATATTGCAGTGAGACCCGGATCGGCTTACATGGAGATTGCGAAATTGACACCGGGTGTTTATTGGTTAAGACTTACCGATAAAAAAAGCCTTGAATCCAGCGTAACACAACTTCTAATTAAATGACCTCTTAGGTGGAAGAGGATGGTGGCTTGTAAAAGGGGCCTTGGTTCGGGGCCCCTTTCTTTTTGTCCTCTCGTTAAACAATTAAGCCATTTTGTCTACATTTGTTGCTCCACACAAGTTTTTATGGAATATAATACTACGAGAAATGGCCTTGCCATGCGGGAATATGGACGCCATGTGCAAAAGATGGTCGAACACCTGGTCAGCATCGAAGACCCCGAAAGAAGGCAACGTAACGCGCAGGCAGTGATTGAATTAATGGGGTTTCTCAATCCCCACCTGAAAAACGTGGAAGATTTTCGCCACAAACTTTGGGATCATCTCTTCTTTATATCGGATTTTAAACTCGACGTAAAATCCCCATACCCCATTCCAACCCGGGAATCGCTTAGCGAAAAACCCAAACCGCTTCCCTACCCCAAAAGACATCCAAGATATTCGCATCTTGGCAAAAACCTGGAAGTGGTGATCCAGAAAGCCCTCAAAGAAGAAGATCCTGAAAAACGTTCCGGTTTTGCGAACGCTATCGCCTATTATATGAAGCTTGCTTACAATAACTGGCATAAAGAAGTGGTGCACGATGACGCAATTCAAAATGAGCTGGGTAGTATTACCGACGGCCAGCTGACATTTACCAACACTCCTTATGTAAAAGCATACAGGCAACAGGACAGCCGCGAGAGAGACCGTGGCAGCTATGGTAAACAAAGAGGAAAATTCCAGCAGAGAAACGGTGGCGGTGGCGGACAATACCGCAACGACAGGAATGATCGCGACCGGGGTGGTGGTAAATTCAAGAAAAAAAGATATTAACCCCGAATCGAATACGGATATAAGAATGGAAGTTGACAGAATTATCTGTCAACTTTTTTTTAAACGTTCAACGTGATATTATGCCTTCATTTGAAGTGATCGGTGGAAATAAACTAAGCGGCGACATCCATCCCCAGGGTGCGAAAAACGAAGCGCTGCAAATTATTAGCGCAGTTTTACTAACGCCGGAGAAGGTTAAGATCAGCAATATCCCTGATATTCTCGATGTAAACTTATTGATCGAGCTATTGGGCGAAATGAACGTGAAAATAGAACGTCCGAAGCGCGATACCTGTATTTTCCAGGCTGATGATGTAGACATTGACTACCTGCACAGCGAAGATTATATGATCAAAAGCGGCCGGCTTCGTGGTAGTGTCATGCTGGCCGGACCCATGCTTTCTCGATACCGGAAAGCATTTATTCCAAAACCGGGTGGCGACAAGATAGGCCGGCGCAGACTGGACACACATATTGTTGGTTTTGAAAAACTCGGAGCAAAATTTCATTATCACCCCGAAGATGGATTTTTTCACCTGGAAGCACCACACCTCGAAGGAATGAGCATGTTGCTCGACGAACCTTCCGTGACAGGTACCGCCAATATCGTTATGGCTGCCGTTATGGCCAAGGGGAAAACAACTATCTATAACGCTGCCTGTGAGCCTTACACCCAGCAGCTTTGCAAAATGCTGGTCAGTATGGGCGCGAAGATCGATGGTATCGGCAGCAACCTGCTTACTATCACCGGCGTGGATTACCTGGGAGGTACCGAACACAGTATGTTGCCCGACATGATTGAAGTAGGATCATTTATCGGACTGGCAGCCATGACGCAAAGTGATATCACCATCAGAAATGCAGGCGTAGATCATCTCGGCATCATCCCCGAAAAGTTTCAGCAGCTGGGTATTCAACTCGACTTTAGCGGCGATGATATTCATATTCCATCACAGGAGATCTATGAAGTACGCCGGTATTTTGATGGAGGCGTTTTGACAATTTACGATCATCCTTGGCCGGGCTTTACACCTGATCTGTTAAGCATAGTGCTGGTAACAGCAATACAGGCGAGGGGAAGTGTGCTGATCCATCAGAAAATGTTTGAAAGCCGTTTGTTTTTTGTCGACAAGCTCATCGACATGGGTGCACAGATCATTCTTTGTGATCCGCACCGCGCTGTGGTGATCGGGTTGGAACGGCAACAGCAACTACGGGGCATTACTATGAGCAGTCCTGATATTCGTGCGGGCGTTGCTTTGCTGATCGCCGCGCTCAGCGCCGAAGGCAGAAGTGTAATACAAAACATCGAACAGATCGACAGAGGCTATCAATATATAGACCAGCGGCTACAGGCGCTGGGTGCCAGCATCAGGAGAATATAGGATAAAATGTTTTACACCTGGGCCTATTCCATTTCATTCCCTTTCTTTGCACATGGCTTCTTATCAAAACAAGATCATTATCATTACAGCACCGTCCGGAGCCGGTAAGACTTCCATCACCCGGCATCTGCTGGAGGTTTTTCCCCAATTGGCTTTTTCGATTTCCGCAGCTACGCGAGAAGCACGTTACTACGAGAAAAACGGAAAGGATTATTATTTCATGTCGCTCCAGGAGTTTAGGCAAAAGATCCAGCAAAATGAATTTGTGGAATGGGAAATGGTATATGAAGGTAAATACTATGGCACACTGAAAAGTGAGTTGCAGCGTCTCTGGGACAATCACCAATGTCCCCTGCTCGATATAGATGTAAAAGGGGCGATCCACGTGCAACAGCAATACCCTGATACTTCACTTACCATTTTTATTGAACCGCCGTCGGTAGAGGAATTGAAAAGAAGGCTCGAATCAAGAGGGACGGAAACCGAACAATCATTACAGGCCCGGGTCAATAAGGCATCCTACGAGATTTCGTTTAAAGACCATTTCAACAAATCCATTGTGAATGATGATCTGCAGAAAGCCTGTGCCAAAGCAGAAGAGATAGTAAAAGAATTTTTGGAAGCAAAGTAAGTGTGATAAGAGCGTGGAGATTGAAGTTTTTATTCCATAAAAATTATAGAGAGCCTTCCACCAAAAGATTTTTGCGATAATACCTCGAGCCATTGCATAAACCGTACCTACAGTACGCGTAGGGTGAGGGCACCTCATGGGGGCTACCCATAAAACGTCCCGACGGGACGTATTTGCGGGAAGCCCGCTATCGACAATACGTGACAATAATCGCAGAAGATTAGAACTCTTATCCCGATAAGAATTCTAAAATTTGGGACACCCTGCGTTCTATCGGAACGCTTTATGGGTAGAAACGATCAAAGAAAACCAATGTCCCATCGGGACGTTTTATGACAACACCTTTTCGAAATACCCTCTCGCCATTGCATAAACCGTCCCTACAGGACGGGCGTCATGTCGGTATAATCGTGGGCTACCCATAAATCGTCCCTATGGGACGAAACGCTCGATGTTTAAAATGTTTCTTCATTATCTTTATTATATGGTTCAGTGGCAAACAATAACCTGGTTTATCATGACCCTGGTGCTGATGGGGTTTTTCGCCGGCGTTGAGATGGCCTATTACAGCGCCAACAGGCTTACCATTGAGTTGCGCAAGAAACAGGGGGGCACCTCAGGTCAGTTGTTGTCAAAATTTATCGAAGTGCCAGCCAGTTTCATCGGTTCTACACTGATTGGCTTTAATATTTTCCTCGTATTCTTTAGCCTGCAAATCAGCTCGGTGATGCAGCCTATGTGGCAATACCTGAATGTGGATGCATCTATCGTGCATATCCTGGTGGAGATCGCCATTGCCACTTTTATCGTTCTGATCTTCGCGGAATTTATACCCCGCGCTATCTTTCGCGCAAGAAGTAATTCACTGCTGATGAGACTGGCGATCGTGATCGACATTTTTTACCAAATGTTTTCACCCATTGCAGAAAGCCTGATCAGCCTGGCCGAATGGCTGTTGAAATATGTGTTTAATGTTAGGGTTGATAAACATAAAGAACCGCTTAACCTGAGTGAACTTAAGAACCTGTTTCAGCAGAATGTAGATGAAGAACGGCAGGGTCGTAATACACAACTACTCGAAAATGCGCAGGAATTTCCTAAGGTTAGGATTCGTCAATGCCTGGTGCCCCGAAAGGAAATTGTGGGAGTTAGTGTCAATTCTTCGATTGATGAACTAAAGAAGAAATTTGTCGAAACCAAGCTTAGCAAACTCGTAGTGTACGAAGACAACATTGATCACCTGGCGGGTTATGTTCACCAGCTTGATCTCTTTAAAAAACCCGCCACAATCCAGGATATCCTGTTGCCTATTCCCGCCGTGCCTGAAAGCATGAGCGCTGCGGACCTGATCAGTAAATTCAGCCGCGAGCGAAAAAGTATCGCCTGGGTAGTCGATGAATTTGGTGGTACTGCCGGCATTATCACCATGGAAGACGTGCTGGAAGAGTTGTTTGGCGAAATACAGGACGAATACGATACTGAAAAATTCGTCGAGAAGCAAATCGCGGAGAATGAGTTTATTTTTTCGGGTCGCCTTGAACTGGACTACCTGGAAGAGAAATACGATTTTGAATTTCCTGAAAATGAATCAGAAACCCTCTCGGGCTATATCATCAATTTCCACGAAACCATTCCGCGCCAGAAGGAAAGGATCATTATCGACGACTTTGAGTTTGATGTGATCAGCGTCAGCGATACAAGGATAGAGATGGTGAAAATGAAGAAACTTAAATAGGATTACCAACTTACGATTGCTCAGGAAACCTGCCTGCGGCAGGTGAGGGAGCCACGAATGGGAGCCACAGATTACACAGATTTCACGGATGATTTCTGCCTGCGGCAAGTGAGGGAGCCACGAATGGCACGAATTGCACGAAGGGAGCCACAGATTACACAGATTTCACGGATGATTTCTGCCTGCGGCAAGTGAGGGAGCCACGAATGGCACGAATT
>JAEZRB010000015.1 GCA_023412975.1 Bacteroidota bacterium
ATACTGGATGCTGGATACTGGATGCTGGATACTGGATACTGGATGTTGGATGCTGGATGGTACTATCCAGTATCTAGCATCTGATATCTAGTATCCAGTATCTCCGAACCTAATTAGCAACTTAACCCCATTAAAAAAATACCAGTCATTTACGTTAGGATTGCCACGCTTGGCGCCATCATGCTGTGAAAAATGTGGCTTGCCGCGGTAGGCCATTTCAACTGCTTTGGGTCCACGGGCCGCAAGCAGTTTTTGTGGATCTACAAACGTGGTGCTCACATCATCAAGGTAATCGGTAAAAAGAATGCGGTAGCCGATCTCATAGATCATGTCGATGCGCGGGCCCAGGTTTACTTTCCAGCCTGCGCCAAATGGTATACAAAACTGTGTGCGGGAATAGGTTTTCCGCTCCGGATAGTCGGGCAGACCCTGTCCTTCGGTACTCAATGGACGCAGGTAAGTTTTCTGGTTATTGTTGTCGTACGCATAAGGATCAAAAAGAAAAACTCCCACACCTCCGAAAATATATGGATATCCATAAAAGATCTCCGGCTCCAGCAGGTTGTATTCTGCGCACAGGCTAAATTCAAGCAGGTCGGTTTGAAAACTCAGGTTGCGGGCGTTGAGATCCGCCTGCTTATTGTGCCGGTCGTCACCTACAACTTTACCCCACATCACACCCGCGCGAAGCAAAATGTTGTTGTCGAAATTATACTTGAGATTGAAACTCGCTGCAGGTCGCATCGAGCGAAATGCGGAATGCTTTTTTATCAGGTCTCCTTTATAACCTGTTACGCCAAACATAAGCTCAGCTTCGACTTGTCGTTGCGCCGCACTACTATATGCTGTAAAAAGGAAAATAACCGCCCAGTACTTCATGAATATCCCACATTTCAGTTCAAAAAAACAGGGTATTACGGATCCACACATGCCGCACCTAACTGGCGCGAGGCAGTCAACTAAAAGTAAGGTTTTTTTAATTCTGGCACAACTTTTTCAGGCTGTACAAACAAGCCAATTTTTACCGCTTCATTATAAATTATGATTAGAAAAATCGGGGTATCGGTCAAAAAGGCTTTTGCCAGCATAGCACTACTTTCATTTGAATTGCTGGCAGCGCTTGTCCTATTCCTCGCGGCCCTTTTTGTTTTTGCCTGGTTTGCCAACCTGATTTTCAATCGTCAAAATGAAAGTTTTGATCTGTTGGTTTTCGAGCGTCTGGAATCCGCAGTGGGTCCTTCCCTTACCCAGTTCATGCTGGCTATCACTTCTCTTGGCAACCATAAGTTCCTGGTCCCGGCCAACCTGATTTTAATCGTTTATTTTTTATTCATCAAAAAACATAAATGGTACTCCATTAAAGTACCCGTGATCGCGCTGGGAGGCCTGTCGATCATGCTTTTGTTAAAGGAATTCTTCAACCGGGAGCGCCCCGTGGTGCCCTTACTGGAGCCGGTGGCGGGCCTGAGTTTTCCCAGCGGACATGCCCTGATGAGTATGTCTTTTTATGGGCTCCTTGTTATCATTGTCTGGGAACAGGTAAAAGATTACACCTGGAAATGGGTGCTCACTACCCTATTGTTGTTGTTAATTTTCCTCATCGGCTTTAGTCGCATTTATCTCCGCCTGCATTATTTCAGTGATGTAATGGCGGGGTTTGCGATGGGTATTATCTGGCTTTCGCTTTCTATCTGGGTTGTTGGTCGTATTGAAAGATATAGCCGAAGAAAAATGGATCCACTGGTGAATGAACAGTCACCCCAATAGCAGTCGGGAAGGATTTTCTTTTTATTGTACCTTTCAAAAAACTTTCATGAAAAATTTTCTTTTACTGTTCTTCCTGTCGATCCTTTTTATCTCCTGCTCCAATACCTATTATATTGTAAGACACGCTGAGAAAGCCAGTGCCGGCACAAATGGCGGCATGATGAGTAATGATCCTCCCCTGAGTGAAAAAGGAAACGAGAGGGCACAGGCCCTGCGGGAAGTTTTAAAAGACAAAAAGATCGGTTATATTTTCTCGACCAATACCGTCCGCACCAAAACAACCGCGGAACCAACAAGTGAATTTTTCAATCTTTCGATCCAAACATACTCGCCCATGCCAAAGGATTCATTTATCCAGCAGCTAAAATCATTGAAAAAAAATGTTTTGATAGTAGGACACAGTAATACCATTGATGATGTTGTAAACAAGTTGAGCGGTACGAAGCATATTCCGGGCGATCTCAATGAATCCATTTATGATAATTTGTACATACTTCGCAGGAAAGGCCGGACGATGAAGTTTGAAAATAGAAAATACGGTGTGCCTACTCCATAAAAAAGTTAACTGATTGCGATTTCCCTACCCATATAAAAAAATATCAATTATCCTTTGTTTAATCGTGGGATTGGTGAGCGCGGTAAAAGCGTCGCCAGGCAGTCCCCCAAAGGATAAGACCCGATTCTCAACCCAGGAGCAGGCACTGGCATTTCTCGACAGCCTGCAGCGGCTTGACTCGAGCAAACACTGGCCCAATGTGGATCCCCGTCTTTTTCTCCTCAACCTTAGAATTTTCGCCACAACCCCTCTCCGGTTTTACGAAGGGAAAGGCACTAATTTCTGTGCTTATTCAGCGCTCACTTATATACCTCTTAACTATGACCCGCTTGGCTTCGCACGCTTTATGGTCACGCTCTATACGAAAGGCAAAGCAAGAATGGGGAAAGTCATGATCAAACCCAGCGCCGCAGTTCGGAAAGAAGCGGGGTTGCTGAAATACAAGGGCGCACTTGATGTAAGTCCAGCCGGCCAGATCTGGTTTCTAAGCCTGGCTGATCATTTCAAAGGCTATCTCAATTTTTTTAACCGGGGTTTTGACAAGGGTGATGAAAACACACTCTGGGCATCTACTAATTACGCTAAGTTCAACCGCATGTTGCGCAGGTTGTTTGACCTGAAAGTCCATGCCAGGGGGGCTGACCTGATCCGACCCTGGGTGTCGGATATCTATGGTTACTTAACTGATCGCGCATCAAAAGGACCAGTATTCCTCTTTCTCAATAACCGGCTGCTGGTTAAAAAACGCCATGTTGCAACCCGGTTTGGGATACCAACCCATTTTGTATTGCTGCTTGATATTTACAAGTCGGATGATGATAAAATCAATATCGTTTACTGGGATTATGGTAAAAAAACCCTGCAGCAGGTAGACGCCTCCCTGCTTCGCAAGATCATTTTTGGTATCACCGATTATTCTTTTAAGGAATCATGAAATCTTTCTTATACTATACCATCCTTGTTGTTTTAACAGGCGCCATGTTCTCCTGCTCTTCCTCGAAAAAATTCACAAAGAACTATTATCGCGACAACCAGGCTACGCTTGAATCGATTCGCACGAGGTATAAAGCCCTTTTTGATAAGAATCCTTTCTCACTGGAATTAAAAGATAAACAACTAAACCGTATCGGTCTCGAAATACATACCGATAGCGTAAAATATATTTATACTTTCCGTACAGATGAACCATACCTGCTGGATACTTTGTACAAATACAATTACGATGTAAAAGCGATCAGCGAATTAATTGACGATATGCAAAGGGCGCATTGCACCTGGATCACACATCTCGATTATTATGAAAAAAGAAGAAGAAAATTCCTGGTATTCCTGTCTGTGAGAGATAAGAGACTTAACGCATTCCTGCGGCCGGAAAAATATTTTACCCTCGCATTTTTTGATGAGCTCCAGGTCTATGATGAAAAAGGCCGGCTGATGGACAATGAATTCCCGGAGCAGGAAAGAAAGATAAATGGAAGTGTTTTTCGTCGTATCAACGATAAAGTCTTTTTTGCCCTGTCCACTAAATTCAGGTAACTAGGCTTCAAAAGGCCAGATTTTTCTGCCGGGAATATCCGGAAAACTTAGGGATACTCTTGCCACTTTTTTCTGAACGTCCCTTACACAGATATCGCCCCCGATAAGGCGCGCATGACGCCCAACAGACAACAGTCCAAAAGAAAGCGCGTAGCCGTTGTAATTGTTGCGGTCAACCACATGCAGTGTGACCACATCCCTGAACTTTTCCGCACTGATCGAAATACAGGTATTGCGGGCATTGTTAACGACAGTAGTCAACAGATCCTGGATCACGGGCATCACCAGGTCCTGGTCGGATTGTACCAGGATATCTCCTGGGATCTCGTTCTCGACATGGATCTTGTTGCCAGCGGTTGAGGAAGGCAGAACGCTGACCAGCTCATTTAAAAGAAGTTGCAGGGAAGCGCTGCTGACAGCAGCAGCAGCACCCTTAGGTAAAGCAGTTTTCATTGGAATTGAACAATAAGCCATTGATATGGATCACCGGTATGTGTTAAAGTAAACCGGCAAACAAATAAAGCACAAATCCGCGTACCAGAAAATAGTGAAATCCACCGATCACAAGTCAGACAACTACTACATAAAATGAAAAAACACTTAGTGGTGCTAAGTGTTTGTAGGAACGCGATTATCGCGTAAGTATAGTTAACCTATTATCAAAGCAATACTTATTATCCCAAAGCATCATAAATAACTCATCAATATTAGGGTTACCAACCTAATTCCCGTTTCCAAAGTCCTAATCCCTCAAAAAAGCTACAACCTCACCGCCGTCCCCGATGCGATCACCATCAGCATACTGCCGCTGCCGCCGATTGTTTCGAAGTCGAGGTCAACACCTATCACTGCGTTGGCGCCCATGGATTGTGCTTTCTCAGCGAGTTCCCGCAATGCGTCATCTTTTGCCTGCTCAATCACCCTTTCATAAGTTTTACTCCTGCCACCAAATACATCGCGAAGACCGCCGAGGAAATCCTTGAAGATGTTTGCGCCGATAATACTTTGTGCATTGATGACACCAAGGTAGTCACGTACTGGCCGGCCTTCTACCTGTTGCGTGGTTGTGATGATCATTGTAGTTGTTTTATTTTATCAAAAATATTCTTTAATTCAATATTTTCTTCGACCAGGCTATTCTTCGCAGCTTCACGGATATAAGCGATGCGGTTATCAATATCAGGATGACTGGCCAGGAATTCCGGAAAGACCTGCTCTCCTGCTACATTTTTCAACCGACTGAATAATGCCGTAAAACCGGCAGGGTCGATTTTCCTGTTTACCAGGATCGCGAGTCCCTCCATGTCGGCTTCTTTTTCCAGCGAGCGGGAATATTTCAAAGACTTGAAGCGTTCGGCTTGATCGATCAACACCGGCGTTACCGAACCGAAATTGCCCAGCAGCAAACTAAGAAAGATCCGTGAACCCAATTGCCGGAAGATGGACCTGGTAGCGTGTTTATTGTTTACATGCGTGAATTCGTGACTAAGCAGGGCTGCAAGTTCAGGGTATGTTTGCAACTGATCCAGTAAACCGGTATAAACCACAATATGTCCGCCAGGCAGTGCAAATGCGTTGACGATTTCGCTATCCACCACGGTCAGCCGGATATTGTAGGGTGTTTCGATTTTCATGGTTCTGAAAAACTCATTCAACAACAAACCGGATTCCTTGTCATCACCTGCAGATACTAATAGCGCGTCATATACCGCGTTACCAAATTGTTCCTCAGTCTTTGTTGATACGCTTTTAGCCATTCTTTCAGCTGCCCAGGGTACTACCAGGAAATATACACTGACGAGGATGGCCATCACTCCCACTACGATTGAAATGCCGCGCGCCCAGTTCCTGGCGCCCCGTTTTTTATGCCAGGGCTTTTGACGCTCGGCCATCGCCTGGGTGATAAATTCCAACGCGTCTTTTCCTTCGATCAAAAGAACAGCATGTGGTAGTTGAAGATGGACTATACGCGTGGATTGCGTGGCCGGTTCAAAATCGGCTTTTAGCTCATCAAGCGACCACTTACGTGTTTCAACCGTCCCATCGTCGAGCCGGTAACCGATCGTAATATCGCTTTCGGTTGCCAGCACCGTCACTTCCCGGGGATCCTCGTGCAGCGAAGCTGTCCATGAGCCAAACCACGACCTCATAATTATTTTGCTTTTAGCAATTACAAACTTAGTTACTCGTACATGATTTACTACAATTCCCGGATTTTTTCAAGTCATGTAATTCCTTGACATTTGCCGTTCAAACAATCATCATGAATACGTTTCGCAACCGCTTTTTTAAAACTTTTGTCATACTTGCTGTACTCGTTTTGATCTGCCAGCCGGTCTTTAGCTGGGGACTGCTGGGTCACCGCGTAGTGGGTGAAATTGCACAGTCACATTTATCCAAAAAAGCAAGGAAAGAGTTGCGTAAACTGATTGGTCCTGAAACCCTGGCCTGGTGGTCCAACTGGCCCGATTTCATCAAATCCGATTCTACCTGGAATCATGCTTCACCCTGGCATTATGTGGACCTGCCGGGCAATATAGGTAAAGAAGAATTTATTGAAGGGCTTAAAAAATTACAGGGAAAAAATCTGTACACCCAGATCCAGGCCATGATGGCTGAGCTAAAAGACAAGTCCCTCCCGATTGAGCAGAGAAGAAAAGCGCTGTATTTCCTGGTACACCTGGTTGGTGACCTGCACCAGCCCCTGCATGTTGGCCGACATGATGATGCCGGTGGCAACCGGATCGTAGTGTACTGGTTTGATAAAAAAACAAACCTGCATACACTCTGGGACAGCATGCTGATCGAATTTCAACAATACAGTTACACGGAATATGCAAAGCTCCTGAATATTGCCGATAAGGAACAGGTCAAAGCCTGGCAATCGTCGTCGCTGGAAGACTGGTTTTATGAATCACATGTTGTTTCCGACTCGATCTATGAGGCTACGCCGAATGAATCCAAACTAAGTTACCGCTACAACTACCAGTTTCAGAAAATTATGGAAGAGCAACTGCTCAAAGGAGGTGTGAGACTAGCGACTTTGCTGAACAGGGTGTTTGAGTAAGTGGTTGAATGTAGTTGAATATGGTGGAATGGGGGGTTAATATTGTATCTCCACTTTAAACAATCTTATTCCGTTTCTGCCTAATAATCATAACCGATCATAATAATCATAAAAATCCGCGGTCCCTATTTTCGAACCTGGGTAACTACGATTCATAGACCGTAGAACGCGGATTATCATGATGGTCATGATTTATTATGATAATTTGCCGCGGGCCGCATTTATTGTTGAATGTAGTTGAATGTGGTGGAATGGGGGGTTAATATTGTTATGATGCCGCGTTTATTGTTGAATGTAGTTGAATGTAGTGGAATGGTGGTTTAATATTGTATCACCAGTTTAAACAATCTTCAACAACCTTCAACAACTTTCAACAACTTTCAACGACCTTCAGCAACTTCAACAACATTCAGCCTCTAAAGCAAGGTCTTCGCCTCGCTGACCATGCAGGCCGTGAGGTCCATCAGGTTTTTTTGTTGTTCGGGCAGCAGGCTCACGATCTGGGATTTTTTATCCGTGCCTGTAAATTCAAAATGAGCGACTTTTTGGGTGGCCAGTTTTTTCAGTACAGTATGTTCTAATGTATTGTTGCGGAAGATAAAATGAAAATATCCCTCACAATTCATACTGCCTGTATTGCGGTAGGTTGTCCTGACCTTACTACCCTCAAAAAAGATAAACACGGTAGATGCATCCGAAAAACATTTACCCGGCACGGCAAAAAAGAAGTCGATTTCCTTTTTGTCCGCTTCAATAGTGAGTGATGCTCCCTGCAGGGAAATAAATCCCGAGGAAAGCCTGGTTTCCCGGGTATAAGGGTCGGTTTCGCGGCCGATCTTGCAATCGGCTACCGCGGCGGTATCCTGTGCCGCTACCACCAGGGGAAGCAGGCAGGCTATTAAGATTGTGTATTTCATATTTCAGGTTCGTGCTAAAATAAGATTTTTCTTTTGCCCGATTGGTTGCATTAGTTAATTTGCCAGCTTATATAAAAAAATATCGCTATGGCTAAATCGGCAAAGACCAAAAGCAAGTCTAAAAAATCGATCATCACTGACCAGTCCTTCCAGTTTCTGCGCAATTATATCAACAATGCATCACCTGTGGGTTTTGAGACCTGGGGACAAAAACTTTGGCTGGAATACCTGAAGCCTTATGTCGACAGCAGCTTTGTGGATCCTTATGGTACGGCAGTAGGTGTTATCAATCCCGACCATCCCTTCAAGGTAGTGATCGAAGCACACGCTGATGAGATAAGCTGGTTTGTAAATTACGTGACGCCGGAAGGCCTGATCTATTTAAAACGCAATGGCGGTGTGGACCACCAGACTGCGCCAGCCTCGCGGGTGATCATTCATGGAAAGAAAGGACCGGTAAAAGCCGTATTTGGCTGGCCTGCTATACATACCCGTATCGGCGGTGATAATAAAGAAACGCAGCCAAAGACCGAAAACCTATGGCTTGATACAGGTGCCAGGAACCGCAAAGAGGTAGAGGAACTCGGCGTCCATATCGGTGCCGTGGTGACCTACCAGGATGGTTTTGATGAACTCGCCAATGGCAACTATATCGGCAGGGCTTTCGACAATCGTATTGGTGGCTTTATGATCGCGGAGGTAGCTCGACTCCTGAAAGAAAATAAAAAGAAACTCCCCTTCGGGTTGTATGTCGTGAATGCGGTACAGGAAGAGATCGGTTTGCGCGGGGCTGAAATGATAGCCCGCCGGATCAAACCCAATATCGCGATCATCACCGACGTAACACATGACACGACTACGCCAATGATCAACAAAAATATTGAGGGTGATGTATTGTGTGGCAAAGGGCCTTCGCTATCGTATGCCCCCGCGGTTCATAATAAACTGTTGAGCCTGGTGGAAAAGGTTGCAGCCGACAATAAAATAGACGTACAGTGGAGAGCATTGAGCCGCAGCACCGGTACTGATACAGATTCTTTCGCATATTCCAATGATGGCTGTCCTTCTGTGCTGATATCGATCCCTTTGCGCTATATGCATACCACGGTGGAAATGCTGCATCGCGATGATATCGAAAATACAATACGGCTGATGTACGAGACTTTGTTAACTTTAACGCCGAAAACAAATCTGAATTACCTGTGATATTCACCCAATTATTATATATTGACCCGGGAAGCGGCAGTTACCTGGTACAGGTAATTGCTGCGGCGCTGTTGGGAGTCGCTTTCTTTTTCAGGAATATCAAACTATATATCCAGGCTTTTTTTTCGAGACTATTTAAAAAACAAAAGGACAGCTCGTCGCGTTAATGCCAGCCGCATTTCAACAATTCCCGTCATCATACAGGGACGACTCTGGTTTTATATTTGAAAAAAACCAAACCCTGTACCGGCAGGTCAACCTCAGTTTTAAGGAACATTTTGATCATTTTATACTAAGCGGGTGCTTTGACCATCTCGTGTCGCAAGACCTGCTTATCCCGCATACAACCCTGTCGGAAAATCTTACCGGTGATCCGCAGCACTACCTGACATTAAAGCCGGAGAAACTTCCATTTATATCTTATCCTTTTGAATGGAGTTTTGATATGCTACGTGATGCGGCCCTGCTCACGCTTCGGCTGGCGGCAGAAGCACTACAGTATGATATGGTGCTCAGGGATGCGACTCCTTACAATATTCAATGGCGAGCGGGAAAGTTAGTATTTATCGATACGCTTTCGTTTGAAAAATTCAATGAGTTGCCATGGGTTGCTTACCGGCAGTTTTGCGAAACATTCCTCGGACCGCTGTTGCTGATGCATTATAACCGGAAGCCACTGCATACATTGCAGCTTGCATGGCCGGATGGCATTCCCCTTGATATCACACGCTCGATGCTCCCATTGAAAAGCAGGTTTTCTTTTCATACCGGGATTCATATCTATTTACATGCAAAGATCTCTTCAAGGCAACAGGAAAATAAAAACACAACGGCAAAGTTTTCCAAACAAAAACTACAGAACCTCATTTCCAGCCTGGAAATACTGGTTCGTAAATTGAACCTGCCGGCGCAAAGTTCCGCCTGGTCTGACTACTACGATGAAGCTTCTCAGCGTGAAACTTACCTGCAGGAAAAACAAAGGATCATCCGGAACTGGTTAACCGATTTACAACCGGAAATAAAAACAGGTGCTGACCTCGGTGCTAATGATGGTGTATTCTCAAAACTACTTGCGGAGTTTAATATTCCCACTATCTCAGCTGACTTCGATCCTTACTGCATAAACCGGCTTTATCAATCTATAAAAGAAACCGGCGAAAAAAATATACAACCGCTTATTCTCGATATCGCTAATCCTTCACCGCCGATCGGTGTGAATAATAAAGAAAGAACTGCATTTACCGAACGG
>JAEZRB010000089.1 GCA_023412975.1 Bacteroidota bacterium
GATATGGGCTTCGGGGGTGGTGTCGCGCGAGGTTCCTGGCCTGCCGGATGAAGCGATTGGCCGTGGTCGCAGGATCATTGTAAATGAGGTCAATCGAGTGAAAGGTAGTTCCAATATTTTCGCCCTCGGGGATATTAGTTACCAGGATACCGATCCTGCTTTTCCAAATGGTCATCCTCAATTGGCGCAGGTAGCTATTCAGCATGGGACACTACTGGCTAAGAATCTAAAAAGGGAGGCTGATAATTTGGGAATGCAGCCATTTAGGTATAAAGACAAAGGTAGTATGGCCATTATCGCTAAGTATAAAGCTGTGGCCGACCTGCCAAAAGTTTCTTTTAAAGGATTTTTTGCCTGGCTGATCTGGCTATTTATTCACCTGATCCCACTGGTCGGTTTTCGGAATAAGCTCAAGCTGGCATTTAACTGGCTATGGTCATTTATTACCAACGATCCAACTTTGAGACTGATCATTCGTCCGCGGCAAAATAATCCACCTGTTAAATAAGATTGTGGTATTTTGGTGAAACAATATTCTAAATTGTAGAATGCTTTACGAATTATTTTTTCGCCAGATGAATGAGAAAGTCGGCCTCACTAAAGAGGAGGAGGAGATCATCCGGACTTATCTTACCCCCAAGAAAATAAGGAAGAAGCAATTTTTGTTGCAGGAAGGCGATGTTTGCAGGCATATTGCATTTGTTGAAAAAGGAATGCTGCGTGCTTATACCATCGGTGAGAAGGGGACAGAGCGAATTATCCAGTTTGCCATGGAGGGTTGGACCATTTCCGATCTGTATAGTTTTTTGACGAGTGAGCCCGCAACCTACGCGATCGAAGCCATCGAGGACAGTGAACTTGTTTTGATCAGTCAGCAGGCGAATACGGAGTTATTGGAAAAGCTGCCCCGTTATGAAACTTATATGCGGATATTGCTTACCAATGCTTATATAGCGCTTCAAAGAAGAATAAATTCAGTTATCAGTAATACACCAGAAGAACGTTATAATACTTTTACTGCCCTGTATCCAGAGATTGTGCGGCGTGTTCCCCAACACATGATCGCTGCATTTATGGGTTTAACTCCGGAAACTCTAAGCCGTGTAAGGAGTAAAAAATCACGTAGATAGCAGGTGGTATTTCATTGACTTTTGTCAATACATTTTCTTGCTTTTAGGCAATGGTAGAGGGCACCTCATGAAGGTAGCTTTGCATTACTAAACGAATAGTTATGCAAACAAAGCAATCCATCGCAATACTTGGCGCCACGGGCAATATGGGTTCCGCCTTAGCCAAAAGCCTTGCTAAAGGCAATTACCGGCTACTTCTCAAGAGTAGTAATCCAAGAAAACTCCAGGCGTTGGTGAGGGAAATAAAATCGTCAAACCCAGGTGCCGACCTGGAAGCTGTCGACTGTCCGACAAACGCATGTTGGGAAGCAGATATCATCATTCCTGCTATTCCTTATGAAGCACAGAAAGAAGTAGCGGCGAAGATCAGGGAGTTTGCCAATCAGAAAATAGTAGTAAGTATCGCAAACCCGTTAAATGCAACCTATAACGGCCTGGTTACTGATCCTGGTACCAGCGCCGCGGAAGAACTCCAGAAACTGCTGCCACATTCCAAAGTGATCAAAGCTTTTAATACAACATTTGCCGCAGATTTTGCCCAGCCTGTTATCGATGGCAAACAGGTTGATGGTTTTGTGGCAGGGAATGATCCGCAATCGTTGGAAACGGTAAGTGAACTGGTTAGAGCTGCGGGCTTCAATCCAATTGTCGCCGGTGATCTTAAAGCCAGCAGAACGCTTGAAAATATGCAGCTTTTCCTGATCCAGCTGACGTTGAAGTATGATTATAACTGGTTGGCAGGTTGGAAAATATTACACAATTAAAAATAAAAAAAGGTAAAACGACAATTATGAAAAAAGTATCAATTCTAGGTTTATTGGTGGTAATAATGGCCGCCTTTACAACACTAAACAATGTATGGAAAAATGATGTACCGCATTCCCAACTGGGTTTCACGGTAAAACACCTGGGCATATCTGATGTATCGGGAACGTTTAATGATTTTGATGTATCTGTAAAATCAGTAAAACCAGATTTCAGCGACGCTGTATTTGAGCTGACAGCCAAAGTAGCTTCTATTGACACAAGAGTGGAGGCTCGTGACGAGCACCTGAAAAGCGCTGATTTCTTCGATGCCGAAAAGTATCCGCTGATCACGTTTAAGAGTAACGCGATCGAGAAGGCAGGTGATAGCAAGTATAAACTTACCGGTGATCTGACTATGCATGGCGTCACCAAACAGGTAACCATGGACCTTGTACATACTGGCAAGGTGGAAAATCAAATGGCTAAAAAACAGGTTGCAGGATTCCAGTTGACAGGCGTGTTGAAGCGCTCAGATTTCGGTGTTGGAGCTAAATTCCCGGCGCCCATGATCAGTGACGAAGTTCGCATCAAGGCTGATGGTGAATTTATGCAATAAGCCATTCATTCAAAAAACTAAAACGAAAATCAAGAAAAAACCATGAAAAAAATATTTGCAACAGGATACAAGATTCAAAGCCTGGACGCCGCGATCTTCCTTATTCGCATAGCGATCGCAGGAATGATGCTGGTGCATGGCATTCCTAAAATGATTCAATTATTATCGGGTAGCGAGATCCAGTTTCCCTCGGTATTCGGAATGTCACCCGAAGTTTCACTGGGACTCGCTGTATTTGCGGAAGTAGTGTGCTCGGTGTTAGTACTGGCGGGTTTGGGTACACGCCTGGCAGTGATCCCGCTGGCGATCACCATGATGGTTGCCGCGTTTTCCATACATGCGGCCGATCCATTTGTTCAAAAAGAAATGGCGCTTCACTATTTACTGACGTATGTCGTGTTGTTTTTCACTGGTAGCGGAAAATATTCGCTGGATCATTATATCTTTCAAAGAAGGCTCTTACCCGTGCAAACACGAAGTAGCCGCAAGGAATATTCAGTTGAAAAGTAATGAAGAATGCAAAGGAAGCAGTTTATTCAAACAATAAGCAAAGGAGTAATAATGATAACGACCTTACCTGCATTTACCAGGTTTGTTGGTGAATTAAAAGAAAGTGATGACCTGATGCCTGTGCTTTTTATCGGGCATGGGTCACCGATGAATGGAATTGAAGATAACCTGTTCAGCCAGGGATGGAAATCGATGGCGAAGGAAATACCCGAGCCGAAGGCTGTATTGGTGGTGTCGGCACACTGGCTGACAAAGGGTACTGGTATAACGGCGATGGACTTT
>JAEZRB010000168.1 GCA_023412975.1 Bacteroidota bacterium
ACGGCTTTCACGTTTGCCGCATCGCAAGAATTGGCACGACCGTATTCCTGGCGGGCAGTAATGGTAGAATAGCCAGGCTGGTTTGGGAATAATTTTTTGGGAAGGCCGGCTAACCAGATCTATAGATGATCCAGGATCTCTTTTACAGATGGCCGTTTTTTGTAATCCTGTTTAAAGAACCGGTAAGTGATATTGCCTTCTTTATCGACAACATAAGTAGCGGGAATGGGAAGATAGTTGCCATTTTTCCCGTTGACCTCATCAATCTTTATCCCCCCATTACGATACCGCTTCAGGGTATTTTCGGGCACTTCAAACTCCACTTCATAGGCTTTCATGATCTTCAGGTCCTCATCGTGGAGAATAGAGAATTGTGCATTTGTTTTTTCAACGGTCCTGGCCACGCTTTCCGGTTTTTCGGGAGAAACGGCAATCAGGGTTGCGCCCTTTTCTGTAATCAACTGAAGGGAGTCCGAAAGTCTCTTGAGGTTTCGGTTGCAGTATGGGCACCATTCACCGCGGTAAAAAACCAGTACCACTTTGCCCTTTTTCAGGAGGTCTTTCAGCCTGATCATATTGCCATTTTGGTCCTTGGCCCTGAAATCCGGGGCTTTGGAATTGAGAAACAGGCCTTCGGGAGCTTCCTGGGCCATTATGACAAAACCTGAAAATATGAGCAGGGAGAGGAAAATGATTTTTTTCATACTGTTGATTCCGTTGATCAAAACTAAAAAAAGGTGCCGTAAATACAATTCATCGGCCACGGTATTAACAAATTGATATTTTCCTCCTACTTTTACCGCGACTGCTACCAAAACGATTGACATGAGTAATAAACACGAGAAGAGATTCCTGCGGAATATGCTGATCGGCTTCTTTTTGACGACCTGCGGTGTTTCTGCAATTATTTATGCTGCATTTACCGATGTATATAAACTGGACTGGATCTTCTGGGCTGCTATATCGGCGGTCACCATCAACGCGGGTCTGTTGTTTCTCGGCAGTGCGCTGATCCACAAAGTAAAAGCGGACCTGATTCGCCGGCAGAAGCAAAAAAACGAAAGCCGGAAATCGGAAGCCAACGTGCGCATCAACTGAATCAGCCGAATCTTTTTGTGAACATAAAGTAAGCTGCCCCCACCAGGAAGGCGAAGCTGACAAGATATCGCCAGTGAAAAGCTTCCTTCATCACTACTACGGCAAAGACACCGAATATCACCAGCGTTATCACTTCCTGTATCATTTTTAGCTGGAACAGGCTGTACTGGCTATTGTGTCCATAACGATTGGCTGGAACAGCCAGGCAATATTCAATCAGGGCGATCATCCAGCTGATGAGAATAGCTTTCCACAAGGGCCAACCTTCGTGTTTAAGATGATAATACCAGGCGAATGTCATAAACACATTCGATGCAACAAGAAGAAGAATGGTACGCATATAGTTTATCAGAAAAATTAGTCTAAGTCTCAATAACAACTCAACCTAAAGCATGACGAAGGGCTTTCACCTCCGACGGATCGATGGCATTATTCATATAGCTTTCGGCAGATCCTTCAAAATTAGGATGGATAAATTCCATTTTCCCTTTTACCTGCGACCTCAGTGAAGAATGAAATTCCCGGCAACCGGTTTGTTCCGCCAATTGTTTAATGTTTTCTTTTCGCACCCCGCTTCCGGGCATGATGATGATGCGATCATCAGCTGCCTTGTTGAGTGAGGCGATCATTTCGATCGCGCTGGTCGCCACCGGCTGCTGTCCGGAGGTTAATATTCGTTCGCAGCCCGATTCAATGATCTGTTCAAGGGCTTCAAACGGATCGCGGCAACGATCAAAAGCTCGATGGAAAGTAACACCCATCGGATAGGCAGCCGATACCAGCCGGGCGGTTCTTGTACGATCGATGCTGCCATCTTTGTTTAAAAGTCCGATCACAACCCCGTCGCATTTCAGCTCCTTGCAAAGTCTTATGTCGTGAAGCATGATCTCAAATTCTTCATCATCGTAAAGAAAATCACCACCACGTGGCCGGATTATAGGATAAATTGGAAGGGAAAAACTTTCCCGGCATTTTTTTATCTGGCCATATGAAGCTGTGGTGCCACCCTCACCCAGGTTGGCGCAAAGCTCGATCCTGTCGGCGCCACCTTCCACGGCGGATTGGGTGGTCGAAAAATCTGATGTGGCGATCTCGATGATGTATTTCATGGAATGAGTTCGGTCGTAAATAAAGGTATGATCAGGCAAACCAGCTTCCCACCTTAACCAGCTTTTCAACTTCGTTGGTTTTGATCGCGTACGTAAAGCCTTTATGGATCGCGAAAGCACCTGCCTGCCCTTTTTTATCCAGGGCCAGTAAAGCGACCTGGATGTCTTTTACTTTTTCTTTTTTTATTTTAACGATACGCTCGATGGCTTTTTTGCAGGCCTTTTCGGGCGACATGCCCTGACGCATCAGTTCAATCACTGTATGTGCGCCCGCGATCCTGATCACGTCTTCACCCTGGCCCGTGGCGGTGCAGGCACCTACTTCATTGTCTACATATAGCCCTGCGCCGATAATGGGTGAATCACCCAGGCGTCCTCTCATTTTGAATCCCATCCCGCTGGTGGTACAGCTGCCACTTAAATTTCCGTTCGCGTCCATGGCTACCATGCCGATCGTGTCGTGGTTCCATTCACCCGATTCCAGCCTGGATGGTGCAAACGGACCATGGCCCTTATTCTCTACATTTATAATGGGTTTATATTCCGATTTTTTCAGCCATTCATCATAAGCCTTTTGTGCATCGGGCGAAAGTTTTTGTTCTTCCAGCGGGAAACCTTCGGCGATAGCAAATTGCTGTGCGCCGCTCCCCACCAGCATCACATGCGGTGTTTTTTCCATAACCCTTCGTGCGACCGATATCGGGTGCTTAATACGTTCCAGGAAAGCAACGCTGCCACAATTAAAAGCCTCATCCATGATACATGCGTCCAGGGTCACATAACCATCCCGATCAGGGTTTGCGCCAAGTCCCACGCAACAATTCCTTGAGGCTTCCGTGACCATCACGCCACGTTCCACTGCGTCGAGGGCGCGACCGCCCTTGCCAAGAACTTCCCAGGCACCTTTATTGGCCTCCAGCCCGGCATCCCAGGTAGAAATAACGATCGGTTTGCCTTTCACCGGAGCTTTACTTTCCCCTGCGATGGTCATTTTTGAAGTAATCATGGCTGCCGAACCCAGTGCAGCGGTGCCGATAAATTTTCTGCGGTTGATCATTGTCTATCTTTGATAGGTCGAAATTAAAGCAAACCGCCCCAGTTTTCATGAAAGGAATAATAAATATGGACTTATTGCGAAATGAAGATGAGAATTCTGTTTGCTTGCCTTATGTCATCAGTATATCCCTCATTACCAGCTATTTCGATGTTTAAACATTGAAAGAATATTTTTGTTATAACTAGATCATGCGTATAGAAATTTTGTCCGGGAGTCCCCGTGTTAAAAGCATTACCAGGAGAGTTGCCTATCACCTTCATACCTACCTGCAGGAAAATACCAGCCATGAAGTAGGTCTGATCGATATGGCTGAATGGGATCTGCCACAGATGGAATCGGTATTTAGCTCCGTAGCCAATACTCCCGACCCGCTGAAGCCCCTGAGCGAACGAGTGTTTGCAGCGGACGCGTTTATATTGGTATCGCCCGAATACAATGGAAGCTACGCTCCTGCCCTGAAGAACCTGCTCGATCATTTTCCCAAGCAGCACCATAAAGTGTTTGGTATCGTGACTGCGTCGACGGGTGCCATGGGTGGTATGCGTGCCACCCAGCAAATGTTGCTCCTGGTGGCAGCCTTGTTTGGTATCGCGTCACCTTATCTGCTGATCGTGCCCGGTGTTGATAAAAAATTCGATGCCGACGGCAAACTGCTCGACGAGTTATTTCACCACAAGGTCCACAATTTCGTGAGCGAGTTTTTATGGGTGGCGGAAAACCTGGCGCCTGATCAAACCGAAGTAAAAAAGAAGGAAGTAGGAATATGAAACAAAGAACAATTGAAGCCGTTATGGCTCCACCCCCTCCTCACATGGTAGGTGACGGTTTCAGGGTGCATAGTTTTTTTCCCGGGGAAGGCGGTATCGATAAAAAAAGGATGAGCCCATTCTTCCTGATGGACTACAACTCCAAGGTTGAGTTTACACCGCGAATGGCGCCAAGGGGTGTCGGTGTTCACCCGCACCGCGGTTTCGAAACTGTTACGATTGCCTATCATGGCCGGATCGCGCACCACGACAGTTATGGCAATAGCGGCGTGATCGGTGAAGGAGATGTGCAATGGATGACTGCCGCCTCAGGACTTTTACATAAGGAGTATCATGAAGAGAATTTTAGCAAATCAGGTGGTCTTTTCCAGATGGTGCAGTTATGGGTAAACCTGCCGGCAAAATATAAAATGACCCAGCCCAAATACCAGGAGATCACTAATAGTATGATGGGTAGGTTTACACTACCTGCGGACAAAGGTGTCGTTGAAGTTATCGCTGGCGAATTCAATGGTGTTATTGGACCCGCTTCCACTTTTACGCCGATGCATGTTTATAATGCAAGGTTAAATAATGGTGCGGAACTTGAATTGAACTTTCCCTCAAATTATAACACCGGTATATTGGTGGTGGATGGAAGCGCAAACATCAACGGCGAACAGGTGCCTATGGATCATTTTGTTCTATTTAACAATGACGGCGAGGGTATTCGTATTATAACAAATGATAATGCCGTGTTGTTAGTCTTGTCGGGTGAACCGATCAATGAGCCTATCGCGCAGTATGGTCCTTTTCTGATGAATAAATGGGAAGAACTGGAACAAGCTGTCGCCGACCTGAGCGCCGGGAAATTCGGTATACTTGAAGATTAATCACTAAGTCTCGGTTTGTATTAAAACATCCCAGGAGTAGTTGGTTATTGATCGAATATACCGGAGTTTTGCAGCCAGCAAAACTCAATCATGAAATTTCCTACTAACCAAGGTCGCCGGTCCTGGCTAGTTTTGAGTGGCGTTTTTGCTTTGCATAAAATAAGCAAGGTTTTTTCTGGCGTTTTTTTGAATACCCCTTTTCATAAAGCCGGTCCACCCAAACAAGACACCCTTCTACCCAAGCGCCTGTGCAGCCCAGGTGCTGAGACGAAAACCATCGCTGTGTTCAATGATCTTTCCGTCTTTGAGGCGCATAAACGCCTTGATGTGATTTACCACTTTATTACCCGTCCTGGAGAACGTGTACCGCGCAGTCCAGCTGCAGGTGGCATATTCGTGATCGATTAGTTCGATATCAGAGTAGCTAAGTGAAAAATCACGGGCATTGCGGCAGAGCATTTCCCACATTGATTTTACTTCCTCTCCTTTTAAGATCAAAAAAACAGGATCGCTGAAGATGATATCATTGCTATAGCAATCCTGCATGGTGCGGTAGTCGAGTTGCTGAAATGCGGTGTAAAATTTCTCAATAATCTGTTTGTTTGAAGCCATAACCTATATTGTGCAAGCGAATACCCTAAATTAACAACTAAAAGACAATCGGAAATGTTTCGCCGGGGTTTTTATATTCTTTTTCTGGTTTTGCCATTCATGCCCTTCGTCCCGTCGGAAGAAGACTGGATGAGGCAGAATTATATAAAGATAGAAGAATACATACCGATGCGTGATGGTGTAAAACTGTACACCAGCATATTTGTTCCACGAAACCAAAAAGAAAAGCACCCGATCCTGCTGATGCGTACGCCTTATTCCTGCCGGCCTTACGGACCAGGGAAATTCAGCCGGTATCAGTGGCCTTCTTACCGGACTGCCTATACCCGCGAAAATTATATTATCGTGCGACAGGACGTGAGGGGCCGTTGGATGAGCGAGGGTGAGTTTGTGGACGTGAGACCTTATATCCGTGATAAAAAATCAAATAAAGATGTCGACGAAGCCAGCGATGCCTATGATACAATAGACTGGCTTGTTAAAAACCTGCCATCTAATAATGGCCGTGTAGGAATTATGGGTACTTCTTATCCCGGACTATATGCAGCCATGGCAGCCGTTGATATGCACCCCGCGGTGAAAGCAGTCAGTCCGCAGGCTCCTGTTGTAGATTTTTTCATGGGCGATGATTTCCATCATAATGGCGCATTTTTCCTGTTGGATGCCTTCGACTTCTATGCTTCATTTGGAGAACCAAGGAAGGGGCCATCCTCACATGGAGTGGCAGGTTTTCCTTATCCTGATAAAAGCCTTTATAAGTTTTTTCTTGAAATGGGAACCCTGAAAAAGACCCGGCAGGTTTTGGGTGATAGCGTTCCGTCCTGGAAAGATATGTTTGAACATCCCGATTATGATGACTGGTGGAAGGCAAGGGATGCCAGGCGTGCTATGCACAATATTAAGGTGCCGATGTTGGTTGTAGGCGGTTTATACGACGCGGAAGATTGTTTTGGTGCATGGAACCTTTACAAGGCGATTGAAAAACAAAACCCGGAAG
>JAEZRB010000220.1 GCA_023412975.1 Bacteroidota bacterium
CCACACCAAGCCCGTCGCCGATATCCATCAGCCCGGCATTTTCCTCTCCTGCTTTCACCAGCATTTTTCCGCCTTCGCGGGGTAATGTCTTCAACCATTTTATTGAATTCTTATAGCTGCAATGCTCGCTCCACATTGCGGAAAATGCACAGAGCTCGTTGAAGTTGGGCATCCGGCCCAGCTTTTTCTGAATCAATTCAAATTCTTCTTCGGTAAGCCGGAGCTGTTGCGCTGTTTTTAGGGTTATTTCCATGAAAAATAAATTGGTTGAAGGAGCGGCAAAGCTAAGAAAATAGAGCAAGTAAAACCGGGACGAAGTTTTGAGTGTACACCAGGAGGTTATTGATGGATAAAATCATGGATCAGTCATCTTGACCTACGTGTTCCCATTGTGCCCTCCGTAACCAAAAAACCCGAATAATAAATCAATTTAAATAACACGTAAAACACTTGCATAAACCGTCCCGAAGGGACGGATGTTCCCCTTACAATCCCATTTCTACCCATAAAATGTCCCTACGGGTCATGAACCCTAGTGTGCTGTCTTTAATAGGATGAAAAATCGATGATTGATATTAATTGGAAAATTCTTCGTGACCTTGTTTCCTCCGTGCCCTCCGTGACCAAAAACCGAACAATATAGATTCAATATAATACGTGCAGGATTTGCGTTATTAACATTGGATACTATAAGAACCCTTCTTCCCGGTTTACCCAAAATATGGCTATTTTGCATCGCTAAAACTAACCCTGTTTGGAGTATATCCTTTTTGCCGCATACCTGGTATTGTTTGCCTGGCTGATCACCAAAAGCCGTTTTTTTATCAGGACAGGCCTGACCAAACCCCAGCTTGTCATCATCTTCTTAATTAAAGTCATCGCGGGAATATTTTATGGCTGGATGGGACATTTCTACGGAAATTTTGCACAGATGATGGACACGTGGAGCTATCACCACGGCGCCCTGATCGAATATAACCTGCTGCTAAACGATCCCTCGGCTTATTTTAATACCATCTTTGACCGCTACGATGAAGGTGGTGTTTTACATTCTTTATTCGGATCGCACAACTCCAACTGGAACGATCTTAAAGCCAATGTTTTCATTAAATTCCTTTCCATACTCGATCTTTTCAGTTTTGGACATTACTATGTGAATGTGATCCTGTATTCTTATATCTCGCTCTTCGGTCCCATGGCTTTCTACCGGGTAATGATAGATGTATTTCCAACCCAAAAGATAGGTATACTGGTCAGCATCTTCCTGGTGCCCTCCTTTTTTTACTGGTCGAGCGGCCTGCACAAAGAAGGATTATTATTTATCGGTGTCGCGCTGATCATCTATCATATCTATTTTGCAAACAAGGAAAATAACTGGAAGCCGGTCAGATGGCTGGGTGTATTATTAGGGCTTTTGATCTTGTTGCTACTGCGAAATTTTGTATTGGCCCTCATATTACCTCCCATACTGGCCTGGGTTATTGCCAATAAAAAACCGAAATATGCCCTGGCAGGTTTTGCGTTGGTGTACTTATTCTGTGCGGCCTGCTTTTTTGGATTACGATATATAGAACCAGAACTCGACTTCCCCGCTGCCGTGGTAGAAAAACAGCAGGCATTTCTAAGACTGGTGGGAAATTCCAGTGTATCAATCAACGAACTGGATCCAAGCCTTGGTAGTTTTATCCGGAATACGCCACAGGCTATTGCTTTGTCTGCCCTGCGTCCGTATCCCAGTGATGTACACCACCTGCTTTCTCTGGCAGCAGCCACCGAAACAATTTTGATGTGGTTTCTATTCTTTTTATTCCTGGTATTCCCGGTACGAAATATTGCCCGGTCGAAAAATGTCATTTATTTCTGCATCTTTTTTTCAGCCTCAATTTTGTTGGCAATCGGCTTCTCGGTCAATAACCTTGGGGCCATTGTACGTTACCGCAGCATTACGATCCCGCTACTTATCACCCTGGTGGTGGTACACACCAATTGGCATAAGGTGAACCTTATCGTCAATCAATTTAAAAAAAATAATAATTTAATTAAGTAGCAGTATTCCAGGGCGTTTTTAAACATTTTGTACTTGAAATTTAGTTTTTTCACCAATTTTCCTCACAAAAATGGGGATTTGAAAAAAAATATTTGAATAATTAAGCGAAATCCGTTGTTTTGCTTAAAATTTAAAAAAGAAATATGTCACTGCGTTTTAAAGCAATTTCAAGCCTGGCCACCAACGCCAACGGGGAGCATAAAGGTTCCAAAGTCACCTCCATGTTTGGGAGCAATGTTTTTACCCTAAAAACCGCCCGCGAATTTTTAAGCGACGAGGCTTATAAAAGCCTGATCGGTTCCATCAAAGCCGGGCAAAAGATCGACCGTGCGGTAGCTAACCAGATAGCTACGGGTATCCGCGCCTGGGCAGAGGCCAAAGGTGTAACGCATTATACCCACTGGTTTCAACCACTCACCGGCACCACCGCTGAAAAGCATGATTCGTTTTTTACATTGAAAGGGGATGGCACACCGATCGAGCAGTTTGAAGGTGATGCCCTGATCCAACAGGAACCAGATGCTTCTTCTTTTCCGAGTGGTGGACTCCGGGCAACTTTTGAGGCCCGCGGCTATACCGCCTGGGATCCCTCTTCACCTGCCTTTATCATGGAGATTGGCAATGGTAAAACGCTTTGCATTCCTACAATCTTTGTTTCTTATACCGGTGAGTCGCTGGATTATAAAGCACCCCTGCTGAAAGCCGCTGAAGCGCTCAACAAAGCTGCTGTGGATGTCTGCAACTATTTTGACAAAAATGTAAGCAGGGTTACTTCCACTTTGGGTTGGGAGCAGGAATATTTTGTTGTTGACGAAGCTATGTTCAATGCGCGTCCCGACCTTGTAATGTGTGGTCGTACCGTGTATGGTCATAACTCCGCGAGGAACCAGCAATTGGAAGACCATTATTTCGGCTCGATTCCCGAAAGAGTATATGCCTATATGCGCGACTTTGAAAATGAAGCTTACAAACTCGGCATTCCCCTGCGCACCAGGCACAATGAAGTAGCGCCTGCTCAATTTGAGTGTGCGCCAATTTTTGAAGAGGTGAGCGTGGCAGTTGACCACAACTCGCTGCTCATGGATGTCATGGACAGGGTTTCCCGCCGTCACCATCTCCGTGTTTTGATGCATGAAAAACCATTTGCTGGTATAAACGGAAGTGGCAAGCACAACAACTGGAGTATGTCTACCGATACCGGCATCAACCTGCTGGCTCCCGGTAAGACGCCAAAGACCAACCTGATGTTCCTGACATTTTTTGTCAATACCATCAAAGCTGTTCATGATTATGCGGATTTGCTGCGTGCTTCTATCGCATCAGCGCCAAATGACCACAGGCTGGGCGCCAACGAAGCACCTCCCGCAATCATTTCTGTATTCATCGGCCAGTACCTGAGCAAAGTGTTGCAGGAAGTGAAAGAAAGAGTAGGCGATAAATTTGATGAGCAGGATGAAAGCATGCTGAAGATCGATATACATAAAAACATCCCTGAATTGTTTATGGATAATACCGATCGTAACCGTACTTCACCATTCGCGTTTACCGGTAATAAATTTGAGTTCCGTGCAGTAGGTTCATCTGCCAATTGCGCCAACCCGATGACAGTATTAAATACTATCATGGCGGAAACCCTCAGGCAATTCAAGAAAGAGGTTGATACACTGATCGAGAAAGGAGAGAAAAAAGAGATCGCCATTATGCATGTCATCCGCGAGTATATCGTATCAAGTGAGAAAGTGTTGTTTGAAGGCGATGGATATAGCGAAGCCTGGGCAAAAGAAGCCGAAAAAAGAGGATTACCCAATGTAAAAACGACGCCGTCTGCCCTGGATGCCATGGTTACTGAAAAGGCAAAACAACTTTTCAAGAATAATAATATCTATTCGCATTCCGAACTGGAAGCAAGACATGAAATAGAATTAGAGAAGTACATCAAGAAAGTACAGATCGAAGGCCGCATTATGGGTGAACTGGCAACCAGCCACATTCTTCCACCGGCAATACGTTATCAAAACCTGCTTGCTTCGAATATCAAAGGCCTCAAAGAAGCCGGTCTGCCTGAATCAGCTTATAGCAACCAGAAACAAATCCTGGATAAGATATCAGAGCATATCAATAAAGCCAGTGACCTGGTGGAACAAATGATCGAGGCCCGGAAGGTCTGCAATAATATAGAAGATACAAGAGAGAAAGCGCTCGCCTATCAAAGCAAGGTGAAAGATACCTTCTTCGACCAGATCCGCTATCACGCCGACAAACTTGAATTACTGGTAGATGATAAGGAATGGTACCTGCCGAAGTATAGGGAAATGTTGTTTTTGAGATAGAATTTGAGGTAATTGGGACCCGATAGCTATCGGGTTAGTAATTAGGTATTGGGATTGGGTCAAAGACTCATTGCCTAATTCCTAATTACCAATCATTATTGTCCGGGGAACTCTGGAGTACTATAAACCACGGCGGGCACGGCGAGCACAGCGAAAGCTGTTTTTGTTATAAAATCTGCTACGTAGAATAGGACCTGATGCGAATACTTCGCTGTGTCCGCAGTGTGCGCTGTGGTATCCTGACACATCGATACATTTCAACTACGGCCAGCAAAAGTAAGAGTCTCCAGGAAAAATAAAGCAAAGCCCCTGTAAATGTAAAAGTCATAGATGCCGCG
>JAEZRB010000224.1 GCA_023412975.1 Bacteroidota bacterium
GGCCAATGCTGAGGAACTGGAAAAAAGAATGGTGGCAGCTTTCAATGCCGCAGGTGAGGCCAAGCCCGACGAACAGTTGCCATACCTCGTTATCGGTGACTATTTTGTAATGTTAAAAGCTGAAGGCCTGAAAAAAACCGATAAGAAATACGCCGAATACCTGGAAGCAGGAAGAGAACCGTATGAAAAAGCGGCAGCGATCTTTGAGAAAAAAGGACTTGCTAACCTCAACGGCAGCGACAGGCAGCAATACAAAAAAGCAGCAGGCTTCCTGGAAGATATTTACAATTTCAAAAAAGAACAGGCAAAAGGCAAACCCGCCGAAGTAGCTAAGTATACAGCTGAAGCTAAGAAATGGGGGGATTTGTACTCGAGCATCCGATAGGTTCTTTTGAGTAATTAGTAATTGGTAATTGGGAATTAGGCCGCAGACACTGCGGAAATTTGGGAATCACCCAAATATCTAATTCCGAATTACCAATTCGCTTTTAATAGCACTAATAGATTTATTAGGGAATTATTAATTAAGAGTTATTGCTGTCCGGGGTATCGTTGGCCTCACAACATGGTATCAAGAGAAAACTACAGGTTAATCCGTTTTAATGCCAAGGGTTAATCAAGCGATCCGGGTGGAAGGTAAAACGGAACTCCGTTCCGTTCTTGCTGGCCGGAACGGGAGTTCCGGCATCCATGGACACTGATGAAAAAAAAGTACCCAGGCGCTACGGTTACCAATTCCCTTTAAAGTTTATTTCTTCAATTCAAACATCAACCCCAGGTAAGCTTCACCGATCAGGAAAGCGATAGCACCACCAGCGACGGCGGCGAGCAAGGGCCAGACTATATAAACCAATAAAGGTTTTAAATACCATTTTGACAGGTGCTGATGGATCGTTTCGGCTTTGCCCGTGATGGTGACCAGGCGGGGAGCATTCACAGTACGTGCGAGGTAGGCTGTGACGGAGTTGGTTGTACCTTTACTGTGGTATGCGTTTGTGGATGCCCGGTTGAAAACGGGACTATCTTTTTGTTTTTCTTCGTATTCAAATCCTGCCATAGCTGGTGCAGGGTTCATGACCATCACCTCAGCTTCCTTATAAGAAGAAGCGGCAGCGGCCAGGGGATTCAGAACGGTGAAATTCTTTTTAGCAGGGTTGGGGAAGCGTATCACTTTTTTTTCCACCAGGGTTTCCTTCGCCTTTTCAGACAGGCCGGTGGACAGGCGTCCCCGGAATACATCACGATTCCACGCGACGGGTGTGGTTGCAGCTTTGTGCTCCTGGAAGACCACTTCACAGGCAATTTTAAGTTCGGGCGTCATAACAGTAATGTTGACGGCACTAAAAACGAGCCGTGTCAATAAAAAAACCGGGGAAATTCGTGGGATATCTGGAGCTTGTGGGCTAGTGGGACGACTAAATTAATATATTCCTCCAGATTTTTACAATGATGCAGAATAATTTTTCAGATAGGTGGACAGGTACCCAAAAATTGGAGATAAAATATTCTAAAGCCACTACTGAACTATGATTGGGGGACAGCGTTGGGAGAATGGCAATCTTTCCAGTACTCAATAATATTATGTAACACCCGTACCAGGTCGGAATAGCTGGAGGGTTTGGTAAAAAACCCCTGGATTGAGTTAGAATAGGCGTCAATGATACTGCGCTGGTCTGCTGCTGTGGTAAAAAACAGGTAGGGTATACATTTCAGCCTGAGCTGCTCGTTATTATGGATTTTTTCGCGCAGGGCAAAGCCGCTTAGTTTGGGCAGGTTTATATCAGAGATAATGATAAACGCCTGGTCATTGGTTTGCGTCAGGTATTCAAGGGCGGCCATCCCATCCTTGAAATAGATCACTTCATTGGGAACGCTCAGTTCTTTAAATACTTCGCCAAAAATTTCCAGGTCATCTGGATCGTCTTCAATAATAATGATGGGGCCGTTCTTATTCATGCAACAGGTTTGTGTTTTAAATCTATATTATCTATATTAATTATCATATGGTATAGCCAAGAATTGCGCCAGTATATTTGATAATTTCTATAAAAATCCAGAATCTTCATCTGGCCAATGAAATTTTCATTTGCCTGAAAATTGTAAAGGAGGGAGCGCCCGCGAGTGAGTAAACTTGTTCCTTGAAGGATACTGGATTTACACACTTAACATAATATAAATTATAGGAAAATTTCGTACCTTTATAAATCCTAAGGATTCTGAGAATTGACCTCCGCCGGGCTATGTCCATGGCTTATCGGCGCAGGTCATTTTTTTATATGGATCGTCCAGCCCGGACCTGGGTGTACGCGGAATTGCTCTGCAAAATTTCCCATATTGATCGCCAGCGAAAAATTCATCAGGCTGTTCAGGTAAGCCAGCGGCTGGCCGGCAGATACATCACCAAACGTATTGACGAAAGCCAGCCGGCCGGAATAAACAACAGAATCATGATATGAGATACTTACCAGCACCGAATCGCCGGTTCGGATCCCGGCACGCATAACCAGACTGTCAGGTATATTGGTCCAGACATTACCATATTGCGGATCCAGAACAGGAATATTGCCTCTTAAGCCATTCTCGTCAAGTTCGGGTGCCTGGTATGAGATTGTTTGCGGTTCGCTTCCCAGAACCGGGCCCACCTGGTCAAACTGGATCTTCCCGGAAGCCAGCCTGGCAGCCGTGTACATATAGACATCACGCCCATGAAATGTAAAGGAGTTGTCAGAACCTGGCCTGCGATTGACACGCTCATCGATCACGCGGACTTCCTCAATGCCTTCCAGCGCTGCCAGCAAGGTGATGGTACCATTGTCCGGCGTTACGATATAATGATCCCTTTTTGTTCTGGCGACAATCGATTTACGCCTGGTGCCAACACCCGGATCTACTACCGAAACAAATACCGTGTTGGCCGGCCAGTATGGTACCACCTGGCTCAGGCGGTAACCCGCTTCCCATATATTAAATGCAGGAATCTCGTGTGTGAGGTCTACAATATCTAATGTTGCGTGTACTTCTTTTGCGACACCCTTCATGGCCGCCACCGCCCCGTCCCTGACGCCAAAATCGGTTTGCACCACCAATGAAACTTCTAAATGATTTCGTCTGCCACAACCCATTAAACAGGTTATGCAAATAACAACGAGGATCATTCGTAAAAGAGTCATCATTTTTTTGTCGCTAAAGTTATTTATTTGCAGGCTATGAACCTGCGTGCACAAATCCTGAAAGAACATACCCGGGCCAATTGCGATATCATCGTAAACTGGATCGGCCATTCCCAGGATCGTTTCGACCAGCTTTTTGACCTGTTCTTTCAAGGTGATCCCCGACTGAATCAAAAAGCAGCCTGGCCGCTATGTAATGCCGTGATCCAACACCCCGCCCTGATCAAAAAACATTTTTCGAAACTGCTGGGAAACCTCCAAAAACCCGGCATTCATGACGCCGTCAAGCGCAACAGTCTACGCCTGATGCAGGACCTGGAAATCCCCCGCCGTTACCATGGAACGCTGATGAATTATTGCTTCGACTGTATCATGTCACCCAGCGAAAAAGTTGCTTCTAAAGCATTCGCTTTGACAATTTTAAACAATTTATCTAAATATTATCCTGAAATAAAACCCGAGCTTCAAACCGTGATTGAGGAGCGCTGGAATTACGAAACAGCTGCCTTCCACAGCCGGGCAAAAAAGATACTCCAACGACTGAAAAAGACGGCTGCATAATTTAGCGATCCAGGTCAATACACCAGCCTAACCTTGATTGTTTCTTTAACATCCTTCAGTAACTGCAGGGCTTTATTGGAAAGCTGCTTGTCGACATCGAGTACCACATAACCAATATCCTCGTTGGTCTTGAGGTATTGCCCAACGATATTGATATTGTTTTTGGAAAGTGTGGTGTTGATCGCCGAGAGTACCCCGGGCACATTATTATGTATATGCAATATGCGGTGTGAACCTTCCTGTGGCGGCAATGCCAGGGCCGGCACGGTATGCGAACCGAACGTGATCCCTTTTTCCAGAAAATTGAACAGCTTTATGCTAACATCTTCGCCAATATTTTGTTGTGCTTCTTCGGTAGAGCCACCTATATGCGGTGTCAGTATCACATTAGGCAGGTCCTGCAAAGGTGTTTGAAAACGATCTCCATTCTTTTCAGGCTCCCAGGGAAATACATCGATCGCGGCGCCACTGATGATGCCATCTTCAATAAATTTACGAAGGGCTGCCAGGTCTACTACCTCACCCCTCGCATAGTTGATCAGGATCGATCCTTTCTTAAAATATTTTAGCGTATTCTTATTGATCAGGTTTTTGGTCTGGCTGGTCTCAGGTACATGAAGAGTCACTACATCCGCTTTACTCAGCACATCTTTTAAGGTCTTTCCATCGGTCGCATTACCCAGGGGCAATTTGGTCTCCACATCATAGAAGATCACCTTCATCCCCATGGCTTCTGCCAGCACACTTACCTGGCTGCCAATATTGCCATAGCCAATAATGCCTAAGGTTTTTCCCCGAAGCTCATAGCTGCCTTTTGCATCCTTCATCCAGATGCCATCGTGGGCCGCTTTATTTTTATCAGGAATACGGCGGATTAGCATGATAGATAAACCGATCACGAGTTCTGCCACCGATCTTGTATTGGAATAAGGCGCATTGAATACAACCACCCCGTGTTTTGTCGCGGCTTTTAGATCCACCTGGTTTACGCCGATACAAAAACAGCCGATCGCCTGCAATTTCTTTGCTGCATCCAGCACTTTTGAAGTGATCTGCGATTTGGATCGTATGCCGAGAATATGAACATTACTGACTTCTTTAATGAGTTCTTCTTCGGTTAATGCCTTGGTTATTTTTTCTACCTGGGTATATCCCTGCTTCTGAAAGTTTTTTACCGCGAGGTCACTGATATTTTCCAGGAATAGTATACGTATTTTTTCTTTTGGATAGCTTGTTTTTTCTTTATTTGACATACTGCAAATATAACTCTCACGTTATTAACATAAATTGGCACTTGTGGAAAACAGCCAGTTTGGCTCCATTTCTGCATATCCTATTTTTGATTCAAACTGATACTCTATTGAAAACCATCCTGAACATAATCATCCTTTTAGTCATTAGCTATAGTTGTAATGAGGCGTCTTCTAAAACCTCAGTTGTTCCGGAAGATTCATTGCAGTATTACCCCCCTACTCCCAAACTGATAGATAAGCAGGAATTTCGCCGTTATCACCGGGAATTAACAGCATTTTTTGACGCTAAACTCCTGAAAAGAGGCTTCAACGGAAGCATCCTGGTTGCCAAGGACGGAGCCATCATTTATGAGAAATATGCAGGTTTTGCTGACCTGCGGAAAAAAGACCCCCTCACTGACAGTACTTCTCTACATATTGCCTCATCCGGCAAGACCATGACCGCCATGGCCGTGATGAGACTCGCGCAGGAAAACAGGTTATCACTGGATGATTCTATCCAGAAGTTTTTCCCGGGACTGGAGTATAAAGGCATCACTGTTCGCCAGCTGCTCAATCACCGCAGTGGCCTGCCTAACTATATTTATTTTATGTCGGAAGCACCTGAATACCGCGACTCCTGCATTACCAATGAAGACGTATTGAATTTCCTGTACACTAAAAAGCCAAACCGCAGTTATGCTCCCGACCGCCGGTTTAGCTATAGCAACACAAACTATGTACTGCTGGCCCTGATCATCGAACGGGTATCCGGTCAGACATTCGCTTCGTATATGAAGCAACATGTGTTTGATCCGCTGCAAATGACAAACACCTATGTGGCGGGCGTCACTGAATTAGATAGTCTTTGCCCTTCCTTTCAGCACAATGGAGCTTACTGGGCTAATGATATGATGGAAGGTACTGCCGGTGATAAAAATACTTACTCAACGCCGCGTGATCTTTTAAAATGGGACCAGGCGCTTTATACCTCCCAATTCCTCAGCCAGGTGATGATCGATTCCGCTTTTCAGCCTAACAGCAATGAACGTCCATCGCTGCACAACTATGGTCTTGGTTGGAGAATGCTGAATTTTCCTAATGGCAAAAAAGTGATCTATCATTTCGGCCGCTGGCACGGGTTCAATGCCGCGTTTGCACGCCTGGTTGACGAGAAGGTTACGATCGTTATACTTGGCAACAGGTACAACAGTAATATCTATCGTGTCGCACGTAAAGCCTACGATATCTTCGGCGACTATGACCAGAACGGGGGCAATGATGAAGAAGAAAACGATAATGAACGCGTCAGCAATATGCTGGCAGTAAAAGCGGGCAATTAGCAAATTAAAAAAGTTACCTAAGGACGATTATTTTGAATCAGACTTCTTCCCACCTGGTAAATTAATCTTTACTTCTGCCATAATCAGTCTTCCAATAGAAGGTGATGATACAAACTCAATTTGCCTCGTATTAAAAATATTGGTCACTCCAAGGTTAGCTGAAATCATGCTGTTGAAAAGGTAAGTTCCGCTAAGATCAAAACTGACAAACCCGCCTAAAGGGCCCCAATTATAATTTTTAGGTGCTGTCCTGGAATGACGCCCTGAACTTGTTCCTACCAGGCTCCCACTATAGAAATCGTATCGCTCTACCAGGCGGGAGTGTAATTGCAGGGAAAGTTTTCTCTTGCATAAATTCTGAACGTACAGACCAACTATTCCCCGATGATTTGGCGCGTTCAGGCTTTTCTCTTCGGGTGACACGATATCATCTTTGTTAGCGTCATTACCCGGATGTCCTTTAGTGATATCGGAATCAAACCACGAATACTTGAGCGACATACTAAACCATGAATTGAATGTATACCTTAAACCGGCGTCAATTCCGTAAGCACGCACGCGCCCATAGTTAAAAAAGGTGAGGAAAGAAGCACCGCTCAGGGTATCATTGAACACATTTCCCGCAAGATTTCTGTTATGAGTAACAGCAATTCCATTTACGGTCAGAACCCTTCCCCCGGTTGAGAGAGCCGGGCTGATAAAATTTTTGCTTTCGCCATTATAGTAGTTAATATCCAGGAAAAGCTTTTCGGTTAGAAAACCTTTGTAGCCGATCTCCCATGTATTGATTTCCTCTGGCTTTAGCGCAGGGGTTCGTTTCCTGGTTGAAATCTCATCAATGCGTGTGTTGTTTGGAATATATTCAATACCCTCACCCCCGTTCCCAAATAAAGTTCGATTGATACCGGCATATTGATTTTGTATGCTCGGCATAGAATAAGCTTTCGCCCAGCTTAGTCGCACACTCCCCTCACCCAGGCTCCTCGCCAGGGTAAATTTAGGAGCAAAGAAACTACCGAAATTGTTGTGATGATCTACACGGCCTGCTCCGATCAATCGCCAATGCTTTGCCAGGGTTTTTTCAAGTTGCACAACCGCACCATACTGGTTGATGCGAATACGATGAAAGCTGTCAACCAGGTTTAATCCGAAGCCGTTAGGACGCTCATTCTGAAAATTGAGACCGGCAACTAAAAACAATCCATACTTTTTGAACTCGCGGTTATATTGCGCCTCCGCATTCAGCCGTTCGCTGGCTTCCCTGAATCGTGCTCCTCGTGCGAGAGCCTCTGCGCTATCTGGTGACATACGTGGAAAACCACCGGTCGTCCTGTTCCAGAAATCACGCGTGTACATATGTATGGGGTATGATGAGCCAATATTCCCCCAGGTATTATATACAGTAACATAAAACCTGGGATTCACCAGCCTGGCCTGCAAAAAACCATAGGTAAGGTCACGCATCTGGTTTCTGCCTCCGGTCGTAACCTGTAAAAAATTATTATTACTCCCTCCTCCTGAAATGACCAGGTCCGTGACCGGGTTGAAGCTGTAATACACTCCCACTTCTCCGCGTATATGCCTGAGACCCCGGTCTACATTCCGTTCCGGAATCGCTACCGGCGGGCCGAACGGTCCACCACCTGCATAAACACTGTCGATAAACTTGTAATCTTCACTCACGGAATACTCCCCCGATAACTTAAAGGCCCAGCGACTGTTGATCACTTCCGCGTGACGAAGCCTGCTGCTAAACTGGTTATGATTTCCTGCGCTCAGGGAAGCAATTGTACCCGGATATTTCCTTGGGTCTTTTGTAATAACATTAAAAACCGCATTGTGTGCATTAGGTCCATACAACGCGGTTTGAGGTCCCAAAACGATCTCTATCCTCTCGAGGTCGCTCTTCATATAAGTGCCGTTGTTGAAAATGGGCAGGCTGCCACTCAGGGCCGCCATGCTGATTCGACCATCAACTAGTTGGAGGGTCTTATTATTAAAAGCGCTATTAAATCCCCTTGCGTTAAAAGTGATCCCCTCAATTCCAGAACGTGTGTACTCGACTCCCTGAACGGTTGCGATCATTTCATTGACATTAGACCCGGCAAACCGGTCGAAGTCGCGGATGGTAAGAACCTGGATCGATGCGGGTGCATTGGTGATTTTTTCTGGTCTCCGCGACGCTGTTATCACTACCTCAGATACCAATCGTTCATCATGATTCAGTATAGCGGAAAGGCTGTGTGCATGGTTAGCGACCACGTTTACAGAAAGCTCAAGCGGCTCATAACCTACATGCGATATTAAAAGTTTATGAGCACCTGCCGCGAGACCTGTTATTTCAAACCGGCCTTTTATATCTGTAAGTGTGGATAGTTCTAATCCTTTCACGGCAACTGTTGCGCCGGCAAGCACGCCCTCGCCGGAACTGCCCATAACTGTTCCTGAAATGGAACCGGCTTGTTGACCATACACCTCATAAAACACCAGCATGACGAGCAGCAACCATATTTTTTTCATAAGCGGCGTTATTTGAAAGGTATGAGTGAAGAGAAGTTTTATCGGGGAAGGATCCTCATAAAGATAACACCGGTGATGTTTGTTAAATCAACTATAAAGATTTCCTGCGACAAGCACCGTTGTTTATGCGACAAACAAAACTGGTCTAAGACAGGCAAGGACCGATTTCGCCGGGTCTGTGTTAATTTTGTTAGTCATAAACCTCATAAACCCGCTTGCAATGAAATTCCTTTACTCCTTTACGGCGTTGCTTTTCTTGTTTTCAGGAGTTATGGCGCAGGAAAAAGTCATCCCATTGCTGTCAGCATCAAAAGTAAACACGGCAAATGAACAGAAAGAAAAGACATATTTTGTCAGCACCCCTCTTAATGCCCATATTGTTTACAATATTACGGCCTCATCCCTGCTGATGTATAAACCCGATTCAGCAAATGGAACCAGCGTGATCGTCTGCCCGGGCGGCGCATTCCATGTGCTGAATATTGAACACGAAGGCTACAGGATTGCGGAAGCGTTAACAAAAAAAGGCTTTACGGTTTTTATACTCAAATACAGGCTGGCGCCATTGTTTACCGATAATCCCTGGGACGAAATGATGGCCGTGTTACAGGACCGGCAACGGTTTCGCGAAGTGACTGCGCCTGTAAAGAAGCTGGCACAGGATGATGCTCAAGCAGCCATGCGATGGGTCAGGGATAATGCAGATATGTATAAGTTGGATAAACAAAAAATCGGATTGATGGGATTTTCAGCCGGGGGATCCCTTACCACCCTCCTGGCCAGTGATTCGACAAGTGATTACAAACCAGCATTCGCCGCTGTCATCTACGGAAGTCCTGCGGAACCCGTCTCCATACAGTCCGGCATGCAGCTTCCACCGCTGTTTATCGCTGGTGCGACCGACGATGTTCTACTTTCCTCAAAAAATCATCTTGACCTCTATCAAAAATGGACGGAAGCAGGGGGAAGCGCGGAAATGCATCTCTATTCCCTGGGTGGGCATGGTCTCCGCGCAGGAATTAGCCATACCTGGATGAATCGCTTTTTCGAATGGATGCAGATTCGGGGGTTTATTAACTGACCTGCATTGCGAAGTTTACTCTTTAAAGAGAAGGTCTATTGCGCCTGCTTCACAAAACTGTTTCGATAGAGTTTACCGATCGGCAGCTCTTTGTTTCCAATCTCAACAATTTCATGATTGAATGATTTGATCTTTGCGACTGAAATGATATAAGAACGGTGGATACGGACAAAATCCTTGCCGCTCAGCATCGCTTCGATAGAGGAAATGGTTTGCCGGGTAATATAAGACTTGTCAATTGTAAACAATTTCACATAGTCACGCGCACTTTCAATATATAGAACATCGGATAGTATAATTTTTACCAGTTTCCGGTCTACGCGCAGGTAAATAAAATCTGCCCCGGTTTTTTTATCACCGTTTTCCGGCTCTGGTTCTTTCCGATCAAAAGTCTTGGGAAATGCTTTATTAACCGCCTTGAGAAAACGATCAAACCGGATTGGCTTTAACAGGTAGTCTACCGCATCCAGCTCAAAACCATCAAGGGCATACTCTTTATAAGCAGTGGTAAAAATTACTTTTACCGGGGAGTGAAGGGATCGCACAAAATCCGTTCCCAGCAGCTCGGGCATACGAATATCGAGAAACATAATGTCCACATCATGTTTTTGAAGAAACATCAGGGCATCTATCGCATTACTGCACTCTCCCGCCAATTCCAGCGCCGGAAGCTTTTCAATATATCGGCGAAGCACATCCCGGGCCATCGGCTCGTCGTCGACGATAAGACATTTCCGTATATCGTTTTCAGATTCAGGCATATTCATTAGTGGGTTGGGTAACTACAGATATTTGAGGTATTCTTACCAGGTCCATCCGGAGATTAACAATAAACACCTCACGTGCATCAACGATCTCAAGTGCATATTTGTCGCGATACAAGAG
>JAEZRB010000226.1 GCA_023412975.1 Bacteroidota bacterium
GTACCGTAGTGGTTAAGAATATTAATAACGCCGGTGATAGTGATCCGCAGGAGCTTTTAAATATTAATGGCACCCTTTATTTTACTGCCGACGATGGCATCAACGGCCGGGAATTGTGGAAGAGCGACGGCACCGATGCGGGTACGGTAATTATGAAAGATATTAATGGCGCATCCGGAAGCAATCCAGCCAACCTGGTTTCCCTGAACGGAACACTTTTCTTTACCGCCGACGATGGCATCAACGGTGTTGAACTTTGGAAATCGGACGGCACCGATGCCGGTACGGTGATGGTAAAAAATATCCATGCCGGCGCTGGAAGTAGCCCCGCAGCTTTATTTGGTGCTAATGGCATTTTGTATTTCACCGCCGATGATGGCATCAATGGCGCCGAACTCTGGAAGAGTGATGGTACCGACGCCGGGACTGTTATGGTAAAAGATATTTTTACCGGCTCCGGCAGCAGCAGTCCGCAATTCTTTACGCAGGTCAACTCAATGATCTTCTTCTCTGCGGAAAATGAAACCAACGGACGCGAACTTTGGAAAACGGATGGCACCGATGCGGGAACATTGATGGTGATGGATATCCAGGCAGGTATCAGCAGTAGCAGCCCTACCGTATTGACAAGGGTAGGTAGCAATTTGGTTTTTGGTGCTAACGACGGAATCGCTGGAAATGAGTTATGGATCAGTAATGGCTCGGCAGCAGGCACCCGGATGATGCAGGATATGGAACCCGGCAGCGATGGATCTGATCCGTCGGAAATTATCGAAGTGAATGGGAAACTGCTTGTAAGTGCGTTTACCTCATACTTTGGCAGGGAACTTTGGGTATCTGCTGCCCCTGCTGAAATTCCGCTGCCGCTTGTTCTGCTTGAATTCAAAGGGTCGGTAGTGAACAATAATGGCTTACTCCAATGGAAAACGGAACATGAATATAATACTTCCGTCTTTATCCTGGAAAGAAGTACCGACGGCCGTCACTATCATGCTGTCGCTTCAGTACCTGCAGCCAATACAGATGGCGTTCATTATTACGATTATACCGATCCGAATATTAATGCATTGTCTTCACCTATTGTCTATTATCGGCTCCGGCAGGTTGATATCGACGGACAGTTTACTTACTCCAATATTGTAACGCTTAGTATTGATCAGAGCAAAACCATAGTGATGGTATATCCCAACCCAGTTAGCCACACGCTAAATATGACTGTCACGGTTGAACAAAAGGAAAAGCTCCAATGGCGGATCCTGGATAATATTGGTCGTGTAGTAAATAGTGGACAATATGAGCTTCAGCGGGGAAGCGCGGCATTAAGTGTCGATGTTTCCAGGCTCGGTAGTGGAATGTATTTATTGCAATTAAAAGGTGAATCGATACAGGAAGTGATCAAATTGATCAAGCATTGACAAAATTAATAAGGCAATTCCGAACCTTTTCTTACCGTCTTCCCGGCAGGATTAAGGTTCGGAACAGCTTTTTTATCTCATAATAATTTGCCTGGAATTCCCACCGGAATTCCCCAATCCTGTCTTTGTAAGATTATATCTAAAGGTCAACAATGCAAAGCGCCTGATCGTATTGACCCTGGAGTCTTCGATATAGTTCTGGTTGCTGGTCCGTGATACACCTACGTTCCTGTTCAGGATATCGTTGACCCGCAATTTGAGCTCTCCCCGGTTGAACCTCAGCATTTGCTTGCTAAGCGATGCACCCCAAAGGGGTACTCTTGCATTGAACCCGTCGTTGAGCTGGTTGTTGACCGTGTAAGTAAAATCGGTACTGAAATAAAAACCACCAGGCAGTTGCCAGTTGATATCCGTTTCATATACCTGGGAAAAATAACTGGTATTGAGAGCGGGTTGCAGGGAATATTTTGTTCGATTAAAATTCGTTCCCGCTGTAAAGCTGAGTGAAAGTTTATCAGTGGGGTCGGATTCAATTGTGAGTCTGGGCCCGGCACTAATCGTATTAATGGTATTGCCCTGTCCGTTGATAAACTGTTTGCCGCGGTTATAACCCATGTTGGAACCCATACGAAGGCTGCCTTTCAGGAAACGCAATGGAAGTCCGATGCTGATGTCACCCGTTAGATTATACACACCATCAACGTTGACGGGCCTTGTTTTTCTTACACCTGATGCAAACAGGCTATCCGAATTTACGATCTTGTTATTCGTCCTGTTAAGATTAAAAAAGGCAAACAGGTTTTTATTCCTGAATGGATTTACACCCATGTAATTGATTTGTATGTTATGGGTATACTCCTGCCTCAGGTCGGGGTTACCTTCCCTGATATTGAGCCTGTCGCTAATATCTGGTACCGGCTGTAACTGTGACGCGGAAGGCTGGTTGGTAAAGGCCCGATAATTGAGCGAAAAATTTTTAAAACGGGTAAAATTATACTGGAACCGGGCTGTAGGTAAAAAATTGGAGAAGGTCTTCGTGATTACAGAATCCTTGACACCACTAATAATCTTCCCTTCCAGTTCGGCCTGCTGCCAGGTTATGCCCACGGCATAGTTATATTTCTTTTTTTGTGTGCGCACACGGAAGCCTGCATTGACATAGCCATATTTATTCTCAAAGTCGTTGGTAAGTGAGTCATTTATACTGTCATACTTACCATTTCCATCGTTATAATCATACGTTACTTTCTGTGCAGTGTTACTGTTTTGGCTTTTACCCACACTAAATTCCATCAGCGAATGCTTGAACAATGGCTCGGTATAAACCATACGGCCGGTGTATCCACGTAAGTCCGATTCATTGATGATCTGTTGGTTGATAGTGTCCACAAAGCTTCCACCACCATTTCTTGCTAAAAACTCAGTGACTGATCGCAGGCTGCCATCTGTTTCGCTATTATTTAACGAGGTTTGAAGACTTAGTGAAAAAGTGCGGCCACGGCGCCGGAACTTTTTACGGAACAGCAGATCATTTCTGAAATTATAGCTCGTACTGTTACTCAATGAGTGGTTGAAACCGTTATTAGACAACTTGCCATCATTTCCTACCTGCTGATAGTCACTAAAAAAGTCATTGCCTGTTTTCTGGTATCCCAGCGAGGGTGTGATCTTCAGGGAATGAAATGTATCAATGATATAGTCGACACCCAGGTTTAACCGGTGACTGTTATTGCTATTATCGCTCACCGAATTCTGGCGATGGAAATACGAGGAATCCGGCAATATGAATTGCCGTTCCACCTGTGATTCAATTTTTGGATTGTAGTGATTGTAAAAATAGTTGCTGGTAAAATCGATTTTGTTACCTATGATATTGTTGTAATTGATGCCGCCTCCCCAAATGGTGCGAATGCCCCGGTTGTTTCCACCCAATACACCTGCCATCGGGTTATCGGATGTGATCTGGATATTTATGTTTCCATTTCCTCCCCTCATCAACCGGCCAAGCTCGCCGGTAAAGTTCATCATGTCCATAAAAGAAAAACCTTCGGAATTGGTGTTATTGGCCATCCCGATTACCGACATCTGGCGGGCGCCTTTAAATGAATTCACGTTAAACCGGCCTTCAAAACGCTCATCGGTGCCGCCACCGCCCATGATCTTCCCAAATGCGCCTTTCTTCTTATCCTTTTTTAACTTCAGGTTGATGGTCTTTTCGCTATTGCCATCATCAAAACCGGTAAGTTGTGCCTGGTCACTCATCTTATCATACACCTGGACCTTATCAATCGCATCGGCAGGCAGGTTCTTGGTAGCCATTTTGGGATCATTGCCAAAGAACTCCTTTCCGTCCACCAGAACTTTATTTACCGTTTGCCCCTGGGCTTTCACCGTTCCGTCTTTTCCAACTTCAACGCCCGGCAACTTTTTCAAAAGCTGTTCCACGCTGGCGTGTGGAGGAGTTTTAAATGATCCCGCATTGTATTGAACCGTATCTCCAATCAGGGTCACCGGTGGCGCTTCGCTACTCACCACTACTTCCTGCAGGACGGTTGTTCTGTCGTTCATAACAAGTCGACCAAGGTCAACCTGCTTATTATTCTCATCTATTGAAAAATTTTTGCTGGCATTATGGTAAGCAACATGCGTAAGCAACAGCCGGTATTCACCAGCCGGTATATTGTCAAGGCTGAAACGACCCGCATTATCGGTCATACCGAATGTAACCAGGGAGGAATCCTTTTTGGAAAGCACCGTAATGGTTACATCAGCCACGGATCTTTTTGCAAGGGTATCATATACCAGGCCTTTTACCGCACCATTTCTCTGTGCTGCCGCCTGGAAACTCAAAGCCAAAATAAACAGGAAGGAAATATAAATTTGTCTCATAAACCGGTGGTTTTACCGGATACGAAAATATTCTTACTTAATTCCAGATACGGTTAATTTGGTTTGGATTAATGTTAACGAAAGTTAATAAAAGCCCACAGTCCCAACTGAAAACTATGGGCTTTTATCTTTCTACTCCACCATATCGCCCCGTTCATCGTCGTCGCGTTGGTGCTCGTAGATCAACACCCGTACTTTCCATTCCAGCATTTCATATTGCATGGAAATTTCTAGCCGCATTTTGTAAGTGTTGCGGTCGGGGTTTTCAAATTGAAGTGTGATGATGTTGAACTTTTTCTCTTCCACCGGTTGCACATACTTACCGCCGAGATAAAAAGTTTCACCATAGTCCATCTTTACACCAAGCTGGTTGAACTGGCGGTAAAGGGCCTGAAACTTTTGCTTTGCTTTTTCAAATTCATCCGTTGTAAGCATCAGGGCTTCCCAGCTATACACCTTTTTGTTGTTGGATGAATAACGGATGATGGATGAAGCTTCAGCACCATTCACTTTGAAAGTACAATCATAACTGGTCGACTGAGGATTTTCCTCTATCACGTCGCCACGCAGGTTGGTGAACTGGTGTGGGTACTCGCGGATCACCTTTCGCAGGTCATCAGCGAGGGCATTTGCGCCGGGCAGTCTGAATTGGGCAATGGATAGATTTGCGAGCGTAGAAGTAACAAATAAAAGCAGTAGGAATTTTACTGTTTTTTTCATGAGTATGGATTAACGGGTTAATAAAGCCACAAATATTTATGAAAATCAGCAATTATTATATACTTTGGATATGCTTTTTTCGTTATCCCAGTATTAAACGAGTTCCGTATGAAGAATAAGAACATAGTGCACTCTCATGAAGAGGCAAAGATTTATCGGAGTTACTACAAACCTTCTTTCAATTTTTTCCGCCTGTTTAAATCCATATTATCTGTTTTTATTTCAGGCTCATCGCCGGCAGCCGGCACCATGAGAAGGAAATAGTTTTTCTCTACTAACCCCCATTATATTTAATCCCCTTGCTACCATGCAAGGGGATTTTTAATTTTACTAACATTAGGATACTTAATTTCGATAAGCTGTACCCCGCCTTTCTATCCCACATTTTTTTATCGAATTTAAAGACACTGTTATGCGTCACCTGCTCCCGGCAATTCTTCTATTTGTGTTTACTACTAACGTCGCCTGTGCTCAACCCGCTATACTGGATGACCGCATCAAAGCTGTAGAAAATAATCTTGCGCCATCAATAGTATTCGGCGATACATTACCGCAATTGAATCTGCTGCAACAGATGGAAAAACACGGTGTCACCGGGCTGAGCATTGCCGTTATTAAGGATTATAAACTGGATTGGGCCAGGGGTTATGGCTGGGCTGACCGCGAAGAAGCACGGCCGGTAACTACAAACACAAGATTCCAGGCGGCATCGATTAGTAAAAGCATCAATGGGCTGGCAATTTTAAAATTAGCGCAACAGGGCAAACTGGACCTGGAGACAGATATCAACCAATACCTTCGTTCCTGGAAATTTCCCTATGATAGCTTGTCGAAGGGGAAAAAGATTACGGTTGCCAATCTTCTCAGTCATACTGCAGGTCTTTCCGTTCATGGTTTTCCCGGCTACGCTCTCACCGGGGAACGGCCCAGCATCATACAAATCCTCGATGGAACAAAGCCGGCAAATTCAAAACCGGTTCGGTCTCTTTTTGAACCCGGTTTGAAGTTTCAGTATTCGGGCGGCGGCACTACGATAAGCCAGCTCCTGCTTACCGACATTACAGGAAGGAAATATGAGGAGTATATGGAACAGGAAGTATTAAAACCGTTGGGTATGTCCAATAGTTCATTTGTACAGCCACCCATAGCAGGTGCTGAACTGGCCACAGCTTACACTGGTGGTAATGCGGTCAAGGGTAAGTATCATATCTACCCCGAGCAGGCTGCCGCTGGACTTTGGACTACTCCTACTGATCTGGCGAAATATATTATTGAAACGCAGCTGGCTTATAAAAACAAATCTGCCAAAGTGCTCAACCAGGCATTTACCCAAAAAAGACTGACGCCTTATGTTGACAAGGAAGCTGCGTTGGGTGTCTTCATCGCCGGGAAAGGCGAAGACCGTTACTTCACACATAATGGTGGCAATGAAGGATTCGTTTGCACATCATACGGAAGCCTGGAAGGCGGAAATGGTGTAGTGATCATGACCAACAGTGATCAATTCAGGATAATAAACGAAGTAGTGGCCAGCGTAGCCCGCGTCTATGGGTGGAAAGAACTTTATAAACCTGTTTTCCGCACGGTCTATCAACCTACAAAAGATACTCTTGCTAAGTACGTCGGCAATTACCTGTTGTTCAAAGACACTATTTCTATCAATTTCTGTGGCGAAAAATTATGCGTTCAGCAAAATGGTCAGCCGGCCACGGGTTATGAAGCTATCTTCATCAACGCAACAGAATTCACGGTAGCGGAGATTCCCAATGCCAGTATCCGGATGATCTTTAAAGATGATAAAGTCAGCGCCTTTGAGCTCACACAGGGTGGTAAGTTTATAGCAAACAGGTTGGAATAGGATCGACTTTCACAATTACATGGCAAGGTGGAGTTCTTTTTGCCAGACTTGTTACTAAGGTAAGGTCGAACAACCCGAACATCACAGGAAGGAAACTTTCGCTGAAGAGTATGATAGACTTATGAAGCAATACCAAAAAATACTAAAGTGGGACATAAGGTAATAAGGTGGAGTTCGTTTTTTGCCAGACTTGTTACTAAGGTAATAAGGTCGAACAGCCCGAGCACCACAGGAAACTTTCGCTGAGAGTATGAAAAACTCATGAATCATTACCAAAAAACACTAAAGTGGGACATAAGGTAATAAGGTGGAGTTCTTTTTGCCAGACTTGTTACTAAGGTAATAAGGTTGGTTTTACCCCGGGCCATTCTCCATGTATATAAATGTGGTGCCATGAAAATGACGGAGCTTTTACCTTGTCGGTGCTGCACAACCTTATTACCTTAGTAACAACAGGCACCTCTGGTAAATTACCTTATTACCTTATAAAAGTTCTCATGAGATTGGCCGCGGAATGCGGTAAAAAACCAAAATGAGGAGGATTTTACCTTGCCGGCCACGGCACAACCTTATTACCTTAGTAACAACAGGCACCTCTGGTATTACCTTATAAAAGTTCTCATGAGCTTGGCCGCGGAATGCGGTAAAAAACTAAAAAATGATGAGGACTTTACCTTGCCGGCCACGGCACAACCTTATTACCTTAGTAACAACAGGCACCTCTGATAATTTACCTTATTACCTTATAAAAGTTCTCATGAGATTGGCCGCGGAATGCGGTAAAAAACCAAAATGAGGAGGATTTTACCTTGCCGGCCACGGCACAACCTTATTACC
>JAEZRB010000265.1 GCA_023412975.1 Bacteroidota bacterium
GTATTGCCGGCGAATGGGGGCACAACTACCTGGATGAAAGTGGCGGTCCCTGCTATTGTGGAAAATCGGGTTGTGTCGAAACGGTTATTTCAGGACCCGCAACAGAACCCTTTTATGAGCAGCTTACCGGAAAAAAACTCAGACTAAAAGAAATTTACTCTAATTATAAAAACAACGACGACGATGCTGCCAGGAAAACGATTGAAAGGCTCTGCCATTTTTTTGGGAAGGCAGCTTCCGTGATCACCAACCTGTTGGATCCGGATGTTATCATCGTCGGTGGCGGAGTTGGAAATATCGACGAGCTATACACCCTGGGCGTTGACTCATTAAAAGATCATGTCTTTAATAATCGCCTGGACACACCGGTGCTGAAGCCAGTATTGGGTGATAGCGCAGGGGTATTTGGCGCGGCAGCACTGGTGGGGGCTAATTAGTATCTTGTGATATAGGCGACCGATATTTCCATCCGATTATGTAAAAGATTGAGTAATTTAGTTACTCCCTACTTAACATGAAGTGGCTGCTGGCGATAGTGATGTTTGCGATATGTATTCCCGGGGAATCCCAGGAACAGGCCTCTTTTAAAAAAAACCGCAATAAAAAATTTCATCAGAGCATAACTCCCGAAGAATTGGCGGCAGGGTTAACCGGCACCCTTAGTACTGAAGCAGAAAAAGTTAAAGCCATATTTTACTGGATCACCGATAATATTGCTTACAGAACCCAGCCCAATACGACTCGCCGCAGGAAAGATCTCCCATTAATTGATGAAGCCAGTGACACCGCTGCACTTAAGCCACTCGATGAAAGAGTAGCACTAACTGTTCTCGAGGACAGGGTAGCGGTTTGTGATGGTTATGCCCGGCTGTTTAAAACATTATGCAGCTACAGTGGAATCCAGGCTGAGGTCATACATGGTTATGCGCGAACCGAAGCTGGCAAACGGATACAAAGATTCCGTCCCAATCATTCCTGGAATGCGGTACTGATCGATAGTATTTGGCATCTATTAGACGTGACCTGGGCGAGTGGTTACATTTCCTGGCGGGGAAATGAATTTGTCAGGCAGCTTGACATGCAATATTTTCTTTCGAAACCCGAACAATTTATAAGGGAGCATTATCCCGACGATTTGCGATGGGCGTTGATGGAAGATCCACCTTTGATGCCAGAATTCCGGCATTCACCGTTTAAACAAAAATCTTTTTCAAAATACCAGATCACCACGTATTCGCCGCAGATAGGTGTTATTGAAGTAGGACAGGGGGATACGATTAATATTACACTTGAAACTTCAGACGCGTATAAAGACAGCCGGGTCAGCAGTGATCCTTTTCTGGATACGACCATCTACTATACACCGACAACCACCTTACTGGTACCTTCTATATCGGGACGAACGATTCACTATACCTATATCGCCGATTCGCCCCTGGTACAATGGATTTATATCTTATACAACGATGACATTATTCTTCGCTACCGTTTAAAGGTAAAAGCTATAGAATCGCCAGCAATAGCTATCAGTGAAGTACACTAAGTGTTATAATACTCTTTTGTAATTGAATCTGATTGTATCATTTTCACCACTATCACCTGGCCCTACAATGAAAGCTTCAAGTGTTTTCGTGTCTACAAGCCGGTAATTTACATCAGTGGGAAAATCATGTGCGGGGTTACTGAATTGAACATGGGTATCGGATATAGCGGATTCAATAAACTTTATCGATCGGCCATCATTTTGGACCTGTACAGTGTTTTCAAAAACCCATTTGCCTTGTTCCTTATAGATATCGCCCTGTTCATTCCAGCTCGTGTCGTGCTCCTTAACACTAAACACTTCCGCACGGTAGCGGCCAGGACTGACAGTGGTCCATCGCTCAAAACTCCTGCCATTACTGTTTTGCCAGGTGCCGGCTAGCCGATCGAAAAGCATTGGCTCTTCAATACCCGGTCCTGCACTTTCAATTTCGGTTACCTTATTTCCGGGCTCGTTGCATCCTGCTAATGTTGCCAGGGTCACAATAACGGTGAACCGGCACCAGGCAATTACAGTATTCATAAAATATTATTTAATCCAGACCACCTTTTCTAGTAGGTGTTCTTGGCTCAGGCCATTTTCCACCCGATCTGCCACCTGAAGGCAGTACCGATTTTTCACGGGATGCCTTTTCATTGTCCTCACAGGCCATATATACCAGGATCGCTGTCAGGATCGCATTGCTGCGTACATCGTCAAATACAATTTTATCGTAAGTATCAAGGTTTGTATGCCAGGTATATGAACCATAAGCCCAACTTGTAGAACTTAGGGAAAATGCAGGTACACCGGCAGCGACAAAAGAAGCGTAGTCTGAACCACCGCCCCCGGGCGTTCCCGGAAACCTGGTTTCAATCTCACTTCTTATCTCAGCGGGTACTTTGGCAAGCCAGCGGCCGAGGTAATCATAGGAATGAAGAAATCCCTGTCCGGAAAGATTTACTACGCGACCAGTACCATTGTCCTGGTTGAACAAAGCCTGGATATTGCTTACGATCTCAGGATGATCTTCCACAAATGCCCTTGATCCATTTAAGCCCTGCTCCTCGCTACCCCAGTGTCCTACCAGGATAGTTCTTTTCGGATTGGGATAAACTTTCTTCAGGATGCGCATTGCTTCCATCATCACAAGCGTTCCCGTACCATTGTCGGTTGCACCCGTACCACCATCCCATGAATCGAAGTGAGCGGACAACATCACATATTCATCAGGTTTCTCCGTGCCTTTTATTTCCGCCATCGTATTAAATGTGGGTACCACACCCAACTCTTTTGAATCAGCCCGTAGCGCGATCTTTGGTTTTGAGCCCGCTTCGGTGAGCCTGTACAAAAGACCATAATCCTCTAATGAAAGATCGACAGTTGGAACTTTCAGCGTGCTGGCCCCAAAAATTTTATTAGCGCCAAATCCAGCCGACCAGTTTGAAGCAATAAGTCCCACCGCACCGGCATTTTCCAGCGCCCTCGCAAGCTCTTTACTGCTCAGCCCTGTTTTGCTCAGTCTTTTCCTCCATTCTGAGGTTTTTTCTTCTTTTTCTTTTTTCATTTTTTCAACCGATTCCTTCCTGCCAAATTCTTCCCAATTGTAAACAGGTCTGCCGGTAGGTTGTAACATCGATATCAAAACGAATTTTCCTTTTACCGCAGGCAGCCATTTTTGAAATGCCACCGAATCTTCCACATCAGCCAGGATGATCGTTTCGGCTGTTACAGTCTTTCCTTTGGTGCCTGGGCTCCAGGCAAGCTGCATCCCCTGCAGACTTTTAACGCGTGGATGAACCATGTCAATATGTGTGATACCTCTTTCCCAACCGCGCCATTCACCCCATTTTTCATTACGGGCACTAATGCCCCAGCTATTGTACCTGGCAACAGCCCAATCATGCGCCTGCATCATCAGGGGTGTACCCACAAGTCTTGGCCCAATGCCATCCATTAATTCTTGTCCCAGCTTTTCGAGTTGTGAATTCTCTGTAGCTTCCTTTACAATGGCCGCGACAACTGCGGAATCTTTTGGCTGGGCATACGCGACAGAGCCAACCCATAATAAGGTAATGACAAAAAAACATTTCAATTTCTTCATGTGAGCGATATTTAATTGGTATAAAGATTAATGCCGAAATTATCGAATACGGCTTAAATAACGAAGTATAAAAAAGGGAGTATTATTTAGACAATATAAAGTAGTCATAGCGATTGCCTGGCTTTATCGAAATCTAATTCCACATCACCACCAACAGGATACCCTGTGCAGGTAAGAACCCGACCCGAACGGGCATCATCATCGGTAAGCACTTCATTCAACTTCATCCAAACGCTACCATGGGTACACACCGCCATACAGGCTCCACAACGCCCGACTTCACAACTATATGGAAGTTCGATCCCCTGTTTTTTAGCAGACTGGAGAATTGTATCGGGATAAGTAGTTTCGAATTTGTAGTTTTTACCATCCAGCGTGAGTGTTATCTCGCGGGTAGTTGTATCGGGTGGAGTCAGGTCAAACTGGGGTTCCATTAATACAAACTCTTCTTTTCTGATCTGTGAGAGATGCGCACCCGCAGAAAGTAAGGTAATTGTTATTACACGCATGTACTTGAAAGGACCACAGAGATAAAAAAGACACCTGGCCATTGGAGCTTTCCTGTATTTCTTCAATAACTCACCCAATAACCAGTTACCCAGCCTTGCCTTGGTGTAGTCCGGAGCATTACTAAACAACCATTCTATTTCAAGCTGCTCAGGATAAGCAGCCTGCAGCGTTTGTAGTCCTTTGTAAAAGATTGTCTCTTCAACGGAATGATTGCTGTAGATAAGTGTGATCCGGATACCTGGAAAACGATGCAGCACTGTTTTCAACAAGCTGTACACCGGTGCGATGCCACTACCAGCTGCCATCAGGAAGAACTGCTGGTATTGACCCAAATTATTGGGTAAAGTAAACAAGCCATTGGCGCCGATCGTGGTGAGTTGATCGCCCACACGCGCATGATCGACCATCTGTCTCGAAAAATTGCCGTTAGGGATACGCTTTATTGTTATGCTTAGAGCTTCTCCCAATTCAGGCGAAGAACTGATAGAATAGTTTCTTCGTTCTTCACCAGTCCGGGTCTCGAAAATAAATGTAAGAAACTGGCCGGCTTTATAACTGATCTCAGTTCCATCCACGATTTCCAGGACAAATGTCTTTGCGTTTTTTGTCTCGGTGATGATCTGCTTTATTCGTACCTGTCTTCGTTGTGTTGCCATTTGTGATTACAGGCTGCAAAGTAAGCAATTGAACTTTTGCGATAAACTCTATATATTAGATACCTGTTTATGAATGTAGCGGTACTGTTTTGCAGGTTTTCTGTTATTTGTATTGTGTTGCTTTGGACAACTGGTGGTGTCCGTGCCCAGCTCTGCCAGGGCAGCCTTGGCGACCCCATCGTCAATATCACATTTGGAAATGGTGCCAATCCCGGCGCCCCGCTAAAAGCAGCAACAACTTCTTACCAGTATGTGGCAACCGACTGTCCCAATGATGGTTTTTACACCGTCAGAACCAACACCACCAATTGCTTTGGCAGTACCTGGCATTCAGTCAATGCCGACCATACCGGCGACCCCGGAGGTTATTTTATGCTGGTCAATGCATCTTTTCAGCCCAGCGCATTTTACCTGGACACAGTAAGAGGACTTTGTGCGGGCACTACTTACGAATTTGCAGCCTGGGTCATGAACGTTCTAAAACAAACAGCCTGTACACCCGATCCTACCCAACCCAACCTCACATTTACAATTGAATCGATTGACGGAAACGTACTTCAGTCCTATAATACAAATATTATTGGAAGTACCCCAAGCCCACAATGGCGACAGTTTGGTTTTTATTTCACAACACCAGCCAACGCAACCGACATTGTACTCAGGATCTTTAATAATGCGCCGGGCGGATGTGGTAATGATCTCGCGCTGGATGATATCACCTTCAGACCATGTGGCCCTCAATTGAAATCGGCATTTGTTGGAAGTAATGCGGAAACCATGACGATCTGTGAAGGGGAGACCGGGTCATTTGGCTTCGAATGTTCTGTTTCTACAGGCTTTAATAACCCTTCTTTTATCTGGCAACACAGTACCGATGCTATCACATGGACAGATATTCCCGGTGCAAACACCACTTCACTGGTAAGAGATTTTGATGCTGCTACGCCTCCTGGTAATTATTATTATCGTCTTTCTGCTGCAGAGTCGGGTAATATGGGCACGGCACAATGCCGGATTGCATCCAATCAACTTTTGGTAAAAGTGGGAGCCACCCCGGTCATCACACTCAATAGTAACAGCGCGCTGTGTCAAAACCAGGATTTGTTGATTAACGCTTCAGGCGGGGCTCAATATGAATGGAGCGGTGCTAACAACTTTTCAGCATCCACACCGGAAATAATAATACCTAATGCTCAACTTTCAAATGCGGGGAAATATTTTGTACTGGTGACAAGCATCGATGGCTGCGTTAGCTTTGATTCAATTTCGGTCGTGGTTAACCCGGCACCAACAGCGAATATTCTATTCGCCGATTCATCCATTTGCGAGGGAGAAAGCATTCAGCTGATCAGCAACGGCGGAACGTCCTACCAATGGACGCCAATTGAAGGTCTTTCTTCCTCAAATACCAGTTCACCCATGGCTAGCCCAGTCTCAACAACTACTTACAATTTGGTAGTTGGCAACGGTTTTGGATGCACTGACACGGCGAATATTTTAGTTAACGTCCTTGAGGTACCTGGGGCCAATGCGGGGCCTGATCTTTGGATCATTGAAGGTACAACCGTTCAAATACTGGCAACCGCGACGGGGTACGATTTGAGTTATAGCTGGTCACCTGACGTTTATATGAGAAATGCTTCGGAACTCCAGCCTTTCATAACCCCACTTCGTGATACAACTTATGAACTAACTGTATTGTCCAACGCGGGCTGCGGCACCGATATTGATTCGATGAATGTATATGTGTTTAAGGATGTTTTTGTCCCCACCGCTTTCTCACCCAACAACGATGGCCTCAATGATACATGGCATATACCCGTGTTAGTGGCTTATCCTGAGTTTGAATTAAGTGTATTCAACCGCCATGGTCGAATTGTATTCCAGGCAAAAGGAGCAAACAGGCCCTGGGATGGGAATTTCAGGGGTGAACCCCAGCCTGCTGGTATTTATGTGTATATGCTCGACCTAAAAGATGGAAGCCCTTTCAGGAAGGGAACACTGATGTTAGTGAGATAATTTTTGCGGCTATTAATTCTGATCAACTTTACGTCCAATTAAATAACCGGCAAGTCCCCCTACAATAACCCCAACACTGATCCACAATATGGATCCCTCTGTTGAAAAAAAGCTGATAGCGAGCCCAACGATGGCACCTGTGACGGCAAAAACATTGGCCGCTTTACTTTTGGGCGTGGACCAGGTAGTATCTTCTTTCTGCTTAAAATTCCGAAGATGTTCCTTGTGCTTCTTACGATGATGTGATCTAGCCATTTTTTTATTTTGAAGTTAGCCAAAAGTCTAAAAATAGTTAAACTGTTCTTTATCGACTATGACCAGCATCAGCGAATCGGATTGAAAAATTGACTATATTAACAAGTTTACCTCATCAAACTTCTCACTTCATATTCATTCGTTTTTTCAAATCAACATACCGTGGATCTGATTTAATTGCCCGGTAAGGCGGATATTCGACAAAATAACTAACGGGCCCCATTCGCTTATCAATACAACGATTGAGATATTCAAAAGTCTTATCGTGATTACCCAGGCCCAGCCACACGGCAGCGATATCAGCGTCCATCACAATTCCAGGCTCTTCGCGTTCACGCTGTTCCATTTTACGGATTACTTCCAGGGCTTTATCCTTCATTCCGAGTTTCGCATAGGCAAAGCCCGCGCCCATCCATCCCTTTAGGGGATGGTTTGTTAGGCGCTGCATTTCCTCGAAGTAACGCAGTGCCGATTCCCAATCACCCTGCATGCCGAAAGCCCATCCCTTCATTTCAATCGCGATCCGCATCCTGGGGTCCAGTTCAAGTAATTTATCAGCCTGCTTTTTAGCGTCATCATACCGTTCAGAAAAAATATACATATTACCCAGCGACTGGCAAATAACAGGAGACAAAGGATCGAGCATTTCAGCAGTTTCAAGCGCCTCAACAGCTTTTTGCTTTTGATCCATTACGATATAATAGAACCCTAACATATCGTATGCGTCAATTGCGCCGGGATTCAGGTTTAGTGCTTTTTGCAGGGAATTGTAAGCACGGTCCCAATC
>JAEZRB010000267.1 GCA_023412975.1 Bacteroidota bacterium
GTATTTCAGCTTTCGTATTGGCAGCAGGTTCTGTGTTAGCAGCTTCCGGCTTAGGTTAAGCATCAGTTGGGGCCGCCTGGGCTTGTGCGCCGGCCTGTAGTTTCTCGACCTGTTTTTTGATCTCTTCGTCTTCGATCTTACGGAAAAGTATCTGCGGTTCACGCAAACTATAGCCCACGCTTAAAAGTTTTAAAGAACCTGCATTCTCCCAGTCCAGCATTTTCTCCACCACCTTCATCATGTGCAGCATTTTTTTCGCGGTATTGGGCAGGAAGGGGTTGATCAGCACAGCCAGGTTGGCGGTGAGTTGCAAACAGAGGTGCATGCAATTGTCAATACTCTTCTGCACCTCCGGATTTTCTGCCAGCTGTTTGGCGACGATCCAGGGCTCTTTATCCTGCATGTATTTGTTGCCCTTCCTCGAAAGGTCGATCACTTCAAATAGGGCGTCACGGAACCTGAAATGCTCCAGGGCAGATTGGACCTTGCCTTTCGCGCTTTCAATATCAGCCATGATCGCATTGTCGTTGTTGTCGAGAATATCTGTATGCAGTTTCGGCACTTTACCACCGCATAGTTTGTGCATGAGAACAAACGTGCGGTTCACAAAATTGCCAAAGATGGAAGCGAGTTCGTTGTTATTGCGATCCTGGAAATCCTTCCAGGTGAAATCATTGTCTTTTGTCTCAGGCAGGTTGGCACAAAGTACATAACGCATTACATCTTCGCAGCCGGGGAACTCGTCGAGGTATTCATTCACCCATACCGCCCAGTTGCGGGAGGTGGAGACCTTATCACCTTCGATGTTCAAAAATTCATTGGCCGGAACATTATCAGGCAACACAAAATTTCCATGCGCTTTCAGCATGGCGGGGAAAATGATGCAATGAAAAACGATATTGTCTTTCCCAATGAAGTGAACAAGTTTTGTATCTTCCTGGCACCAGTAATCAGTCCATTGCTCCGTCAGCTCTTTGGTCGCGCTGATATACCCAATTGGCGCATCAAACCATACATATAAAACCTTTCCCTCGGCGCCGGGTATGGGTACCCTGATCCCCCAATTGCTGTCGCGGGTCATTGCACGGCTTTGAAGACCGTTGTCGAGCCAGCTTTTACACTGACCGTACACATTATTTTTCCATTCCTGGTGATCTTCAAGTATCCATTTTTTCAGAAACGCTTCATAGTTCTGCAGCGGGAAATACCAATGCGTGGTTTTTTTCTTTACCGGTATCGCATCACTCAGGGTGCTGCGCGGGTTGATCAGTTGTTCGGGTGATAAACTACTTCCGCATTTCTCACACTGGTCACCATACGCATTGGGATTGCTGCACACCGGGCAGGTGCCGGTGATATAGCGGTCGGCGAGGAAAGTCTTTGCTTTTTCATCATAGTATTGTTCGGTTTCTTTTTCCTCGAACAAACCGTCGTCGTACATTTTTTTAAAAAATGCCGAAGCGGTTTCATGATGAACTTTATTGGAAGTACGAGAATAAATGTCAAACGACACACCCATTCTCTCCAGGCTGTCTTTGATGAGCGCGTGGTATTTGTCGACAACCTCCTGCGGGCTTACTCCTTCCTTCATCGCCCGGATGGTGATCGGTACTCCGTGTTCGTCGCTGCCGCCCACAAACTTCACATCTTTTTTCTGCGCCCGTAAAAAACGTACATATATATCAGAGGGTATATAACATCCTGCCAGGTGACCAATATGAAGCGGTCCGTTCGCGTAGGGCAGGGCCGCTGTCACTAAATATCTTTTGAAATCCGTCATGTTGTACTTTTCCTAATAGTTGGCAAAAATACCGGAATAGCAGGCAATGCCCAAAAGGCTGGCACCCTTCCCGGTTTTTCCAATAACTTTAAAAAATGAAGCGGAAAGATTTTTTATTGAATTCGGCAGCGGGAATGGCTTCGGTCGCGTTGGCGCCATTTGCCCGTGGTTCTCAGGGCAACAAGACGGCAGCGGATCTGAATGTTGAGGAATCGGCTATGATACCTTCGTACCTAAAGAAAGGCGATAAAATCGGTATCACTTCGCCCGCAGGCTATATTACACGTGAAGAAATACAGCCGGCCATTGAGCAAATGGAAAGCTGGGGCTATAAGGTTGAAATTGGTGATACGATCGGCAAGAGAGATTTCACATTTGGTGGTACCGATGAGGACCGTGCGGCGGATCTGCAGCACATGTTAGATAGCCGATCTCTACAGGCGATCATGTGTGCCCGCGGTGGGTACGGGCTTGTTCGTATCGTCGACCAGTTAAAATTGGAAAGATTTAAAAAGCATCCGAAATGGGTGATCGGTTTTAGTGATATCACGGTGTTACATTCCCATATTCATCAAAATACCGGTGTGGCGACTATTCATTCAAAGATGTGTAATAGTTTCCCGCAGGACTGGAGCAAGGCCGACACGGAACAAATAGCCACTATTCAATCTATCAGAAAAGCGCTGGCTGGTGAAAAGCTGAAGTACGATTTTCCCTTTAACTCGGGGAACAGGCCGGGCAACGCATCGGGTAAGTTGGTAGGTGGGAATCTAAAAACCCTGGAATCACTGGCCGCCTCGGGTTCGGATATAAACACTGACGGCAAAATACTGTTTGTAGAAGATACAGGTGAATACATGTACAGCATCGATCGCATGTTCTGGAATCTCAAACGCAGCGGCAAATTATCCAACCTGAAAGGGCTTGTTATCGGAGGCTTTAAAGTAAAAGTGGATGAAGGCGGGGATGAATTTGGTAAAACATTACAAGATGTGGTGATGGAGAAAGTAAAATCGTATCACTATCCGGTTTGTTTTGATTTCCCGGTAGGCCATCAGAAAAACAATTTCGCGCTCAAATGCGGCGTAAACCATAACCTCAATGTAGAATTGCAGCAATGCAGCTTAACCGAATTATAGTATGAACCGCCGAAAATTTTTGAAGAACTCGTCGGCCACCGGGCTGGCACTGACAACACTCGGGCTTGTTGCCTGTGAAACAAATAAGGGCCGGAGCAGCCAAATCAGCTCTGACACAACCGGGCGTCCCACCGATTTTGAATTGAACGAGATGACGATCGATGAGCTGCAGCAGAAAATGCAGGCAGGTGTATATACATCCGCAATGCTTACAGACCTCTACCTGCAGCGAATAGCCACTGTGGATAAGGATGGACCCGCCCTCAACGCTGTGATCGAGATAAATCCTGATGCCCGTGCGATCGCAGAGCAGATGGACCGCGAAAGAAAGGAGGGTAATCTAAGAGGTCCGCTTCATGGGATTCCCATCCTGGTGAAAGATAATATCGACACTGCTGATAAGATGATGACAACCGCGGGCTCCATTGCGCTCGAGGGTCACAAAGCAAAGCAGGATGCTTTTATCATTGCGCAATTAAGAAAAGCCGGTGCGGTGTTGATTGGAAAAGCAAACCTGAGTGAATGGGCCAATTTCAGGTCCACACGTTCTTCGAGTGGGTGGAGCAGTCGTGGTGGACAAACAAAGAATCCATGTGTGCTCGACCGGAATCCATGCGGATCAAGTTCGGGGTCGGCGGTTGCGGTAGCTGCTAATTTATGTGCGGTCGCTGTCGGTACTGAAACAGATGGTTCGATCATCGCACCTTCTTCCTTCACCGGCATTGTTGGCATGAAACCCACAGTAGGATTGTTGAGTCGTTCCGGAATAATTCCTATTTCCAAAACACAGGATACGGCCGGACCGATGACGAGGACGGTAAAGGATGCGGCGATATTATTGGCTGCGATGGCGGGTATAGACGCATCTGACCCGGTTACCGTGGATAGCCGTGACCGCGCAAATAAAGATTATACCAGCTTCCTGGATGTAAACGCATTGCAGGGCAAAAGGATCGGGATCGAAAAATCCTTTTTAAAAGGCCATGAAGCAGTCGTTGATCTTTATAAATCGGCGATCGAATTGATGAAGGCAAAAGGTGCATCGATCGTGGAGATTGAGTTGTTGAAGCAAACCCGCGAACTGGGAGAAGCGGAATACCATGTATTATTGTATGAGTTCAAAGACGGTATTAACCGCTATCTTGCCGGTACCAATACCGGGATCAATGATTTGGCAGGACTGATCGCTTTTAATAAAGCGAATGAAGCGAAGGCAATGCCATTTTTCAAACAGGAAACCCTTGAACGAAGTGAAAGAAAAGGAAGTCTTGCGACAAAGGAGTATATTGATGCCGTCGCCAAATCTTTGGGTTCCCGCAGGATCATCGACGACCTGATGCGCGAGCATAATCTCGATGCCATCGCGGCGACCAGTATCGGCCCGGCTAATCTCACAGATCTTGTGAATGGTGATTATTCCACGGGTTTTTATTTTTGTCCACCTGCGGCGATGGCCGGGTACCCGCATATCACGGTACCTATGGGTGACGTGCACGAATTACCGGTAGGACTTTCGTTTATGGCAGGTGCGTATAAAGATGGTGAGTTACTAGGCATCGCCTACGCTTTTGAGCAGGCATCAAAAAAGAGAAAATCCCCCGGGTTTTTAGCGACGATAAATAGCAAAATTTGATAAAATAGAATGTAATGATTAAGACTCCTCCCTATCTGCAGAAAGGCGATACGATTGGCCTGGTTTGTCCCGCAGGATTTATGACCCTGGAAAAATGCGCGGAATGTATCCGTGTATTAGAAGAAGAATGGGGATATAAGGTAAAAGTTGGCGCCACGGTTGGCGGCAACTCCGAAACTTATTTCTCCGGTACCGATGAAGAGCGACTCCGCGATTTTCAGAATATGCTGGATGATGATGAAGTAAAGGCGGTACTTTGCGCAAGAGGCGGGTACGGAATGGGCCGCATCATTGACCAGATCAATTTTAAGAAATTCAAAAAGAAACCGAAATGGATCATTGGATACAGCGATATCACTGTGCTGCACACGCACCTGTATTCCAACTATTATATCTCATCGCTTCATGCCCCGATGGCAGCTGCATTCAACGATGCAGGCTATATCAATCGCTATGTCCAATCACTTAGGCATGCGCTGGAAGGTAAATGGGCGAAATATACCTGCGATGGTCACGAACTCAACAGGAGTGGCGAAGCCATAGGAGAACTGGTAGGAGGAAATCTTGCCTTACTAAGTACGGTAGTGGGAACGGATTCCGATATCAAAACCAGGGGACGCATCCTGTTTTTGGAAGATATTGGTGAGTACCTGTATAATATTGATAGAATGATGTACCAGTTGAAGCGAAGTGGTAAACTATCAAAACTGGCAGGTCTTATCATCGGCGGTTTTTCAGAAGTGAAAGATACGGACCGGCCATTTGGTAAACAGGTTTACGAAATAATCCATGATGTGATAAAGGAATATGATTATCCGGTTTGTTTCAATTTTCCAGTGAGTCATGAAAAAGAGAACTATGCTTTGAAAATTGGCACAGGCTACAAGCTGAAAGTGGGTAAGTCGAAAGTATTGCTGGAAGAATAATGCGTTTATTCGCGAGTTAATTCGTCAATATTGAATCCAGGCTATTTTGAAAAGCGGGGAACTCGCTAAGATCATTATGACTTCCGTCTCTGATACCAACAAGTTGAATGCCGGGAAATTTATTTTTCAGCTTTACCGATTGGCTGAATGGAATGATGCCGTCGCTGGTGCCATGCAAAATTGTAATGGGGACAGTTACCTTTTCAAGATAGCGGAAGGTAGGAAAACGGTATTTAGAGATTAGTCGGGGAGGGAATATAAAAGCATAGTGACCAAACAGGTTTACGACACTATAATAAGGCGTTTCAAGGACTAGTTTTTTGCAGTCCTTGATGGATGCAAGCTGTGCCGCAACACCCGAGCCGAGTGATTTTCCATATAAAATAATGCTGTCTTTGGAAAACCGGCTTCTTGCCATCTGGTATACCCTCGCCGCATCTTTGTATATCGTTTCTTCAGTCAGGGGACCCGTACTTTTTCCAAAGCCGGGATAGTCCATCATCCAAACTTCATATAGATTCCGGGTGAAATGCGCGGCGTAAGAAGCATATCGTTCAATATTGTTCCTATTACCATGAAAATACAGGACTACGCCTTTGCACAATGAATCAGGAACAGTGAATTGAATGATATTGAGGTTTTTTTCCTCGTTGACCGGCAGATTGATCTCTTTAAAGGGAGCTGCGAAATTGAATTGATGATCAGCCGGCAGCTTTTGGGGATGGAATAATATTTTTTCCTGTAAAAAATACAAAGCCAGGCCTGCCACAATGTACACCAGCAAAATGATCTTAAACCAGCGCTTCAGCTTCTTTATAATGGTGTTTTCCATTACTGTAAATCGATTTTTATCGCGCCCGGTCCTCAGACTATCTGCATATCATAAACGATCACTTTTTCCCAGAGATGGCTGTATTTCTCAACGAATGCCTTGTGGATTGGATGTACCTGGTAGGCATCCTGGTCTTTTGCGTTATCGAAATACATGAGTTCCGAAACATCGTAACTATTGTCGATCACACCACGTTGTTCGGTCGCGGCGGGTGTGCCTACCAGCAGTTTTTTTACTTCCGGGATACCCTTCAGAGTTTTCAAACCTTCGATCAATTGTTTCCGATCAGCTTCAGACCCTTTATTTTTCAACCAGAAAAAAACATGGTGCACCACGCCGGTTTCCTGGTTATCACCGGCACCCATCACTGATGGCGAAGCTGCAAGAACTGAAGCGGCAGCAATAAATTGACGACGGTTGTATTCTTTCATACGCTAAAATAGTAGCTATGAAATTAGGGAAAATAAAATTATAGAAACATCTCCCTTATACACTCCGGGCAGACCGGCTCTCTTACCATTGCATCCTGTTGTAGTACTCGCTAATACCACATTCTGTTTGCCGGCGGATATCGTCCATGATGATACGAATGATCTCATCATTGGAAGGAGGCCATTGTTCTTTTTGGTTGAGCAGCATTTTATCTTCTTCAGACAATGCCCTTTCATCGCCGGTATAAGTGGCAAAGCTATAGACCCAGTTATAGTCACCACGGTAGGTATCGCTCCAAAGTCTTCTGTTTGACTGGTCGCGGGCTGTGGCCTGGAGAACCGCATTGGCACGAATGACACGGGTTGTAACGGTCACCTTTGCTTTTACGGTGCTGTATTCCTTTCTCACCGAATCCTTAGCTACTACGATCTCCTTGCTGACAACTTCCTTAGTCACTTCCCTGGTTTCACGGCTGTCGCTGTAACGCCCGATGTTAACATCACTGAAACGCATCTCGACAAAATTATCGGCCCTGATATCGCGGTAGCCTGGCTGAGACTCAGCATAGAACCGGGTAAAGTTGGAGCGGTTGTTATTGCCCAGGTAGCGTACCAGGTCGTAATTGAAATTCTGGTAGTCGAAATTATAGGAGCCATACTGCAGACCTACGCGTGTGAGTGGCAGTATAACCACATTCGTAACGGCATAGGCATATGCATCGTCCATTTTTTGTTTGATCGACAGGTCGCCGGGTTTTAAAGCAAGCGCTTTTTGAAATTCATAGTATGCCTCACGGAAGCTGGCTTTGTCATTGCCTTCCATCAGGTCCAGACCTCTTTCAACACGAACATTGCTGGCTTCTTCGCGGTATGTTGATACAAATGATGAATAATCGGTAGGCCTTACGATATCAAATACCGCAGGGGTTCTGCGGATAGTTTCATACAGGCTTTGCAATTGCAGGTATTCACTATAGATTTTCTCAGCACGCAATTCATTGCTCGATGTAGAAAGATTGCGGATATTGCTTTCGTGGTCATCAACTGCATAACGATATGCGTCCTGGATGACATACATCGTCTTTGTATCGTTCGGCTTTTTCTGCAGTTTTTTTGCTGCTACCTGAACGGCCTGGTCATAGTCCCCGCTGTTGTAGAGTTTCTGTGCATTTTTACACGAAAACAATACTGTCGAGAACAGGAGAAAGGATAAAATGTAGAGTTTCGGTTTCATATCGGTTCGTTTCAATATTGGACGATGGAGCCAGAATTTTGTTAAAAGCCGGCTGCTTATTTACGGAAATCTTAACACCCCGCTAATATTTCAGGATATCACGAACGAAATTATGGTATTCGTCGAACAGGGGCAGGTTATTATGCCCGCCGCCGTGAATCCGGATCAATGTTATTTTTTGGGGGTTGATCTTTTGCAATCGCTCACTATGCTTTATCGGGATCAGCCAGTCTTTTGTGCCATGCAGGATATAAATATGACATTTTACCTGGGGCACCCAGCGATCGGTACGCAGGTGGTAACGCAATACAAATCTCACAGGTAGTATCGGTACAAAGCGTTCCACCACTTTCAAAAAACTATAATACGGAGCATCCAGGATCAGGAACCTCGGGTTATTGTCAGAAGCCAGTTTTGAAGCAAAGCCGCTGCCGATACTCCTTCCGTAAACGATGATATGCTGTTCGTCGTAACTTTCTTTCAGGGTCGAATAGACAAACTGCATATCCGCCAGCATCTCCTTTTCACTTCGCTTCCCGGTGCTTTTGCCAAATCCCCGGTAATCGACCAGTACTACATCGTAGTTGTAACGATAGAAATCCCTGGCATATTTTGCCCAACCCTTAATACTGCGTGAGTTACCGTGAAAATACAGGATAAGCCCCGAGGGATTTTCCCTATAAAAGTGCAAGCCATTGATACTGACGCCTGGCTGGATGTCGAAAAAGTATTCCCTGAACGGTATATCATATTTAAACTGGAAATCTTTCTTCAGTTTCTCGGGCTTGAAAATAAATTTCTCCTGCAACAGGTAGATAAGTATCGACAGCACAACGATACCAAGAAGGATATACCAGATAAAGGGAGGCAAGGTGGTTTTGTTTTTGCTAATTTATAATGTCTGTATTTGGGGATTCCTCCAATTCCAAATTACCAATTACTAACCATTATTGTCCGGGGAACCGGAGTACTATAAACCACGGCGGGCACGGCAAGCACAGCGAAAGCCGTTTTCGTGATAAAATCTGCTACGTAGAACAGGACCTGATGCGAATACTTCGCTGTGTCCGCA
>JAEZRB010000270.1 GCA_023412975.1 Bacteroidota bacterium
CCTACCACCTGTATCGACTCGTCGATCTGCAGGAAGAGGTCCTTTATCTGCTGGGCCCTCGACTTTTCATATTCAATTACCAATACATTCATAGCAATCCATTGTCCTTCAAAAAAGCAAATTTTGGAACTAAAGGAAGATTTTCAAAAGACTATAGGCATCAATTGCCCAAACTGCGGGATGAACTGATAACGTCAAATTGAAATGAGAAAACCGCTTTTGTGTTACAGCAATAAGTTGTAGGGGTGGTGACCGGCAGGCGGGCAACGCCGTTTGTCCGCCAAACGATTCTTAGCAATGTATTACAAACTACAATGGGTATAGTTTCAATTTTTGGCCTAAATTTACGTTACTATCAATCATCAAACAGACGATTTGTGAAGAAACTAAGCCTGATCATCATTACCATAGCTCTTATCAGTACCGCATTTGGGCAAACCAGTCGTGACGAAAGAAAAGAAAGGAAAGAAGCCAAGCGGCAAAAAATAAATGAACTGGCCCGCCAGGCTGAAGAAGGTATCCTCATCTACCATAAGCAAAGTGTTTTTGGAATACAACTTCGCACCAATGGATACGGCGCGTTTTATGAATTGGGGAAGATGAAATCCAACCGCAAAACCAATCTTTACCGCATCGATTTCACCGAGATAAAGAATAATAAAGAAGAGAAATTACTGGGAGGCAGTTTCATTTTTGGAAATCCTTATGTGTATGGTAAGATCAATAATTTTTACCCCATCACGCTGGGTTTTGGGCAACAGTATATTTTGGGACAGAAAGGAAACAAAAATGGCGTTGCGGTAACAGGTTTGTACTATGCCGGCTTGTCTGTTGGTTTATTACGACCTTATTACCTGAATGTAGACCACCCGATTGAAGGTGAAAAGAGCATCAAGTATTCTGTTGAGGATAGTGCATTGTTTCTTGATCAGAGCGCGATCATTTCCGGTGGCGGTTTTGGCAAAGGCTGGAGTGAACTGAAAGTTAAACCCGGCGCATTTGTAAAAGCGGGAATGCGTTTTGACTTTGGCCGCTATAATGAATCAGTTCAGGCGCTTGAAATCGGCCTGAGCGTTGAAGGATATGCCTCAAAGATCCCAATCATGGCGCTACAGGAAGATAAACGCCTGTTTTTCCAGGGTTATATCGCTTTCCTGTTTGGCCGGCGTAAGTAGCCATCATGTATTCTTCCGCTTTCCACGTATTTTTGCACTATGACTGAACTACCCGTGGTTCCATCCATTGACGAGAAAACGACCAGGATAAAAAAGCCCGACTGGCTGCGCGTGAAGCTTCCAATCGGTGAAAGCTACAAGAACGTCCGCAACCTTGTTGATACCCATAAACTTCATACGATCTGTGAAAGCGGTAACTGTCCCAATATGGGCGAATGCTGGGGTGCCGGCACCGCGACCTTTATGATACTTGGTAATGTGTGCACACGGAGCTGCGGATTCTGCGCCGTCGCAACCGGTCGGCCTGAGCCTGTAGACTGGGATGAACCACAGCGTGTGGCTGAAGCCATTTACCTGATGAAAGTTAAACATGCGGTTATCACATCGGTTGACCGCGACGAATTGAAAGATGGGGGCTCCATCATCTGGCAGAATACGATCCGCGCGGTGAAAAGCCTTAATCCTGATACTACACTTGAAACATTGATACCCGATTTCAAGGGTAAAAAAGACGATATCGAACGCATCATCGAAGCGGCCCCCGAGGTCGTTTCTCATAATATCGAAACCGTGGAAAGGCTCACCCGGCAGGTGAGGATCCAGGCGAAATACTGGCGAAGTATGGAAGTGATCCGGATCCTCAAAGAAGGTGGCCGGAGAACTAAAAGTGGGATCATGCTTGGATTGGGTGAAAAAAAGGAAGAAGTGATCCAGACCATAAAAGACCTGCGGGATAACGGTTGCGATGTAGTCACCATCGGTCAGTACCTGCAACCTACACACAAACATTTACCCGTCCACCGTTTTGTTCACCCTGATGAGTTTGCCGAATACCGCGAAATTGGCTACTCACTGGGTCTCGACTACGTAGAAAGCGGCCCGCTGGTACGCTCATCTTACCATAGCGAACGTCATGTTTTTCCCGGGCTTGGCAGAAAAGAATGGGAACTTCAAAGAGTCGCCAGCTAACAGGTTCAAGGCTGGTTAAGGGTATACCCCTAATAACTTCTACATTTTAGTGAAAGTTTTGTAGAAATCCTTCCCAAACAAGCCCTTTGGCATAATTTTTCGGGTTTTACAAAAAATTCATCCATGAAAAGGCTCGGATATCCAATAGCGCTAGTTTTCGCATCGCTGGTATCAGTGGTTTTCTTTACCACAGTAACTGCTGTTACTTTAGCTTCCTATTCCAAAGCGGATAAAAGCAGTACAACGGTTGTGAAACAGAACAGCGGCGAGACGGTGAGAAGGTGAAAAAGCCAATTACTGTGATTTCTATTTTCCAGGGGTTTGCCGGAAAGGCAAACGGGCAGCCTTGGCTGAATTTATAATCCTTTATGAAACTAGAGAGTCCAATTCTATAAAATTGCTTAGAAAAACCCGGTTGTTCCGGGCTTTTTCTATTATATAAACGCCCGTAGCTTATTTCTCCTCCCAAACCAGTGCGCTGGCGCCCAGGATGGCGGCATCTGACTCTCTCAGGTGACTGATCAGGATCTTTACCTTGTTTTGGAAAACCTGGATCAGGTTTTCTTCCATGTGTTCCTTGGTTGGCTTTAGCAAGAGGTCGCCGGCCTTGGTAAGGCCTCCAAATAGTATAATAGCTTCGGGGCTTGAAAACATAACGGCATTGGCCAGGGCCAGCCCGAGTATCCTGCCGGTAAAATCATAAATATAACGTGCTAATTCATCTCCCTGGATGGCCGCTTCATAGACTTTTTTAGAGTCTAGTTCATTTTTAGGAATGTCCCTGAGCTTGCTGGGCGTATCCGTTTTTTCCATCAGTTCAATAGCAGTACTGCAAACCCCGGTTGCAGATGCATAGCTTTCAAGTGAACCCTTTTTACCAGTGCCGGGATGTATCCGGCCATCGGGAATAATGATGGTGTGACCGATTTCGCCGGCAAAACCGTCATGGCCATAGATCAGGTGGCCATTGGCGACAATGCCGCTGCCAACACCTGTACCGAGGGTGATCATGATAAAATCCTTCATGCCCTTGGCGGCGCCATACATCATTTCGCCAATAGCTGCAGCATTTGCATCATTGGTAAGGGTTACGGGTAACTTGAACTTGGCTTCAATAAGTTTTGCCAGGGGTATGATGCCTTTCCAGGGAAGATTGGGTGCATACTCAATGGTGCCGGTGTAGTAGTTACCATTAGGTGCACCCACACCAATTCCTTTGATACGACCAATGCCGCCTGACTTTTCGATAAGGATGGATAACGAAGAATACAACTCATCGATAAATGTTTCAACCTCCTTATGTTTTTTCGTTGATATTTCATCTGAGAAAAGCACATTGCCATCCCTGTCAACTATACCGAACTTGGTACCTGTACCACCTATATCTATTCCAATCGAAAGCGCCTGTAAGCCAGATTTTGCAGACATCGTGTATTGTTTTAAAAATTCACCCCGTTTAGCAGTTAAGAACGGGGCGAATGTACGAAGGAAATGAATTGCTTTAATGACCGGCAGCGCCAATTTCAGCATCGTAGTCGATACCCTGCTTCTTTAAAATTCCTTTCACTGCAAAAGCGAAAAACGCCAGGTAAGCAAAGCAAACTACCGTAATGATGTATGATTGGTGAATACCTATAATGTCTGCTATTTTGCCTTGGATAGGCGGGATGATGCCACCACCCAATATCATCATGATCAGGAACGCCGAGCCCTGTGAAGTGTATTTACCCAATCCCGCAATGGAGAGGCTAAAGATCGACGGCCACATAATAGAACAAACAAGACCACCGCTCAGGAATGCGTATATAGATACCATACCTTTTGTAAGCAAGCCGATCACCATCGCGATCACACCCAGGAAACCGAATATCAACATGGTTCTTGCCGGCTTATTCTTACTGATATAAAAGGCTGCAATCTGAACCAGCACACAAATCACGTAATAGTATAAAGGCGTCATATCATATTTCGCCAGGGTATTAATACCAATTAAAATTCCAAACGCCACCAGTGGAACAATAAACTGCAGGGTAGTTTTTGTTTTCTGTGATAAATTAAAAGCGTTAATCGCGCCAGTCCACCGGCCAATCATCAGGCTTCCCCAATACATACCAATAAAAGGCGTAGCTTCTGATGCAGATAAAGCACCAAACTCCTCCTGTTTTAAAAGTTCACCGAGATTACTTCCGATAGCGACTTCCACACCTACATAAACAAAAATGGCCAGCATCCCAAGTATCAACTGAGGATATTGCATAGCACCCCAGCCGTCAGATTTTCTTTTAGCACTTGCAAGCGCCAACAACAAGCCCACAACTACAACCGCCAGGGCACCAATCAGCCATTTAAGACGATAAGCTTCCATCGCATGACGCTCATCGACACTAGCATTGGTCAGGTCGGTCTTGTAACTATCAAAAACGGGTATAAATAACGCGACCAAAAGAATGGTCATCACGATCAAAGTGTATAAAGCCTTATTCGCTTTCTCGGTTTTTTCTTCCAGGATACCAGAAGGAACTTTATTCGAAAAATAAAACAAGGCTGCTGCACACAGGAATAATACACCAACGAACGAATAAAGTATGATCACTTTAGAGAGACTCAGCGACGCTATCTGCTCGTCTGTAATCGCTGCTGTAGTTCCGAATAATGCCAGTGCAACTATTAGGGGCCCGATCGAAGTACCAAAAGAGTTTACACCACCCCCAAGATTAACCCGGCTGGTACCCGTAGCAGGATCACCGAGCAAAATAGCAAAAGGCTGTGCGGCGGTTTGTTGTAATGAGAATCCGAGTGCCACTATAAACAAACCGATCAGCATGCCGGCAAAACTATTACCATTCACTGCCAGGATCATTGCGGCAGCACCCAGGGCAGAAAACAGCAGGCCATAAACGATACTCCGTTTATATCCCCATTTTCCTACCAGGTCTTTGCCACCAAATGCACCATAGGCGAATAATATAAGCGCACCAATATAGTATGCAGTATAAAAAGCAAAGTCGATCAGCTGGCTTTGAAACTGGTCAAGATTAAAATAGTGTTTACAAAATGGAATGAAAACACTGTTACCGGCAGCAATGAATCCCCAAAAAAAGAATACTGTCACTAATGTACCCAGCGCTCCGTAATTGGTTGGTGTTTTTGCGGTCATAGCAATTGGTTGGTTTAAAAATTATAAGTTGAAAATAAACAGAAATCGGTTAGCGAAAAATTTTTAATTGTCACAGCGCGTATTCGGAAAAACAGCTTAATTTGAATATAATTCCTCAGCACAAACCATTTGAATGGAAATAATTCATGTAGCAGCAGAATGTTATCCGGTAGCCAAGGCTGGTGGCCTGGGCGATGTTGTCGGCGCACTTCCAAAATACCAGGCAGAAATGGGACATGTTACCAAAGTTGTCATGCCGATGTATCGCACAAAATTTCTCTACCAGAACGAATGGGAACTGGTACATGAAGGTGGTCAGTATATCGGGCCGCAATGGTTTCATTACAGCATCATACGGGAAAAAACCAATAAACTTGGATTCGATCTTTACCTGGTTGACATAAACGGTTTACTTGATCGTGAAAAGATCTATGGGTATGACGACGATATAGAACGTTTTGTCGCCTTCCAGGTGGCTGTTTGCGACTGGCTGAATCATTGGCAGCATACACCCGATATTATTCACTGTCATGATCATCAAACCGGGTTGATCCCGTTCATGACAAAACACTGCTATGCTTTCAGGAATAAACTTGGAGGGGTTCCCTGCATGTTTACCATTCACAATGGCCAGTACCAGGGATGGATCGGCTGGGACAAATATTACCTGATACCGGCTTACGATAGCTGGCGGTGGGGGCTTTTGGAATGGGACAATTCGATCAACTCGATGGCTGCTGGTGTGAAATGTGCAGAAAAGATAACTACCGTTAGTCCAAGCTATCTCGAAGAATTAAAACATTCGGCAAATGGACTCGAAAAATTATTTGAATACGAAAAAGGAAAAAGTTTTGGCGTGTTGAACGGGATCGATACAGTAGTATGGAATCCGGCTACTGACAGCTATCTTGTCAAAAACTATGACGAGGAATCCGTAGATAAAGGCAAGAAAAAGAATAAAAAAGAGATCTGCGAGCAATTCGGTCTCGACCCGGAAAAACCCCTGATCTCATTTATCGGCCGGCTGGTAGGAGAGAAGGCAGCCGATCTTCTGCCTGAAGCGATCACGCAGTCTATTTACCACCATCATGGAAAAGCAAACTTTTTAATACTCGGCTCGGGTGAACCGAACCTGGAACAGCAACTCGACCAGCTAAAGCACCAATTCCATGGTTATTATAATTCATATATAGGTTATAGTGAACCTTTAAGTCATATGATCTATGCGGGTTCCGATTTTCTGCTAATGCCGAGCCGTGTCGAGCCCTGTGGCCTCAACCAGATGTACGCGCTTCGCTATGGCACTGTCCCCATGGTGAGAAGCGTGGGTGGCTTAAAAGATACCATACGGGACTTTGGTGACTGGCAGGGATTCGGGATCCGCTTTGACCAGGCATCGGTTGGTGATATCACTTATTCGGTAGGCCGCGCCATTGATCTTTACACCAACAAAATCGACCTGTTTCACTGGATGCGGGAGTATATGATGACCATTGATCATTCCTGGGATACCGCAGCCCAGCAATACATCGATCTTTACCGTTCAGTACAATAGAAGAAAAAATCAATTCATTTCAAATTGAGTTTTCAATTGATTTGTTGCTTAACTTTTCGATATAATTAAAACACGTTTGCATATGTCGATCGCAAAAGAAATTTTATCCGTGATATTGGGTGGTGGTGCTGGCTCGCGTTTATATCCCCTTACAGCAAGCCGTTCGAAACCCGCTGTGCCGATCGCGGGTAAATACCGACTGGTTGATATACCGATCTCCAACTGCATGAACTCCGGCATCAACCGCATGTTTGTACTTACACAGTTCAATTCGGCATCCCTTAACAGGCATATCAAGAATACCTATCACTTCAGTGCGTTCAGTTCAGCTTTTGTCGACATCCTTGCTGCAGAACAAACACCCGACAACCCGGCCTGGTACCAGGGCACTGCCGATGCCGTCCGTCAAAGTCTCAGGCATATCGCTCCTTTTGAAAGTGAATACGTCCTGATCCTCTCGGGCGATCAGCTTTACCAGATGGATTTCCAGGAAATGCTCGACAACCACAAGAAGACCGGCGCAGATATCTCTATCGCCACCATACCCGTGGGCGACCGGGAAGCACCAGAATTTGGTATCCTGAAAAAAGATGATACTGGACTTATCACTTCATTTATTGAAAAACCTGCAAGAGATATACTTGGCGACTGGGCAAGCGATACTGGTGAGGAAATGCAAAAAGCCGGACGCAAATATCTTGCATCGATGGGTATTTATATTTTTAACAGGCAACTGTTGTTCGACTACCTGCTCAATAATTACCTGGATGCCGCGGATTTCGGCAAAGAAATCATTCCGCAGTCCATCGACAAATGCAAGGTTGCCAGCTACCAGTACGATGGCTATTGGACGGATATTGGTAATATTTATTCATTCTTTGAAGCCAACCTTGGTCTGACAGCCGACCTGCCCGATTTCAATCTATTTGATAATAACCGCGCCATTTATACACGTGCCCGTATGTTACCGCCGGCAAAAGTTAGTGGTACGACACTGGAGAAAACCGTGATCGCCGAAGGCTCGATCATTAATGCATCCAGGATGGATACCTGTGTAGTTGGGATTCGATCCCGGGTAGGTCATGGCTCAACCGTAAAAAATACCTATATCATGGGTAGCGATTATTACGAAACGCTGACCGATATTGAAAAAGATAAGATGCAGGGAATCCCGCTGCTGGGTATAGGCAATCGTTGCTATATTAATAATGCCATTGTTGACAAAAACTGCCGCATCGGCGACGATGTGCGCATCAATGGCGGCACACACCTTGAGAATACAGACCAGCCGCTTTATACCATTAAGGATGGAATTGTTGTAATTAAAAAAGGAGCCATTATTCCAAACGGATTCGTGATCTGACCCGATTGTCTGGGGATAGGGAATTGAGGGCGGGACGTCAATATTTTACATGATGCATGATAATACGCTCCACCAAATACCTAACCCGATAGCTATCGGGTCCTAAATCCACGATTCCAAAATGTGTATTTATTACATATTATAACTAACTTCCCTCCCAATTGCTTACCAATACTGACTGCTTATGTCAACTGCATTTACGGGACAAAAGCCCTCCCTTAGCCTTAGCCAGATCATCAATATGAGCGTAGGCTTTTTCGGGATCCAGTTTGCTTTTGGTTTACAAAACGCCAATGTGAGCAGGATTTTCCAGACCCTCGGCGCAAAAATTGAATCTATCCCCATACTTTGGATCGCCGCACCTTTGACCGGGCTGCTCATCCAGCCGATCATCGGCCACTTCAGCGATAAAACCTGGTTGGGTAAACTTGGAAGGAGAAGACCTTATTTTTTACTGGGTTCCATTTTCGCCGCGATGGCCCTTTTTATTTTTCCCAATGTGCATGTGCTGTGGATGGCTGCGCTGATGCTTTGGGTTCTTGACGCGTCGATCAATGTGGCCATGGAACCCTTCCGTGCGTTTGTGGGCGATATGTTGCCTGATGAACAACGCACAGCCGGGTTTGCCATGCAAAGTTTTTTCATTGGTACAGGTGCTGTGATCTCATCACTGTTGCCGTACATACTCACCCGTTTTGGTGTTTCGAATGAAGCAGCGCCAGGTGTAATTCCGGATTCAGTTAAAATTTCATTCTATACTGGTGCTATCGTTTTTATTGTTGCCATTGGCTATACCGTCCTCAGTACACGGGAGTATTCCCCGGCACAACTTCGATCCTTTGGCGCTTTAGAAGAACATGATGACGAAGTGATTATTCAAACACCGTTTTCAAAGTTTAGGAAAATGGGACTGCGGTGGCTACTGATTGGTTTGGCACTTTCACTGGCTTTGTATTTCAATAATGAATATTCAGACAAGAAACTTGAGAATGAACTGTATGTACTAACGCTTGGACTGGCGGCATTTGGCATTTTTCAATTAGTCTCTGCATTTTTACTTCGCTATGGAAAAAAGAATGCACTGGTTGAAATAATGGATGACCTCAACCACCTGCCTGTGACGATGAAAAAACTGGCGGTGATACAATTCTTCAGCTGGTTCGCACTTTTCTCTATGTGGATATATACCACACCTGCACTGGCACAGCATCTTTACAATACTGAGGATGCCAGTTCCGATGCCTACAATAAAATGGGCAACTGGGTGGGTGTTTTGTTTGCATGGTACAATGGATTTGCCGCTTTCTTTGCATTCCTGTTGCCAGTGCTGGCGAAAAAATATTCAAGGCCGATCACACATATGATCGCTTTGATTGCAGGTGGCCTGGGACTGATATCATTTTATTTTTTTAAAAATGAAAACTACCTGGTCATTAGCATGGCAGGTATCGGCTTTGCATGGGCGAGTATCCTGGCAATGCCTTATGCGATCCTGACACGTTCCTTAAAGCAGAAAAAGATGGGCGTGTACATGGGCATCTTCAACTTCTTTATCGTGTTGCCCCAGATCCTGGCAGCTACACTGCTTGGGATATTTACAAAAGGCCTGTTTTCAGGCAATGCCATTTTCACCATCGTGGTTGGCGGGTGCTCAATGCTGGTAGCCGCATTTTTATCTATGCGTTTAAAAGAAAAATAACTCATGAAACATATATTCCGACTGCAGGTTGTTATTGCCGTATTATTTTTTTCAGGCATTTCGGCGCAAACTATGGTTTATCCCACGTACTGGTGGACAGGTATGAAGGAATCAAAACTTCAGTTGATGGTGCGGGGTGAAAATATTGCCGGCAAAATTCCCATGTACAAACTATCTGCCGCAGGTATGAAACTGGCCGATGGTATAACGCTTAAATCGATCGACCGGGTCGAGAACCCCAATTATGTCTTTCTGAACCTGGTGATCGACAAGAATGCAAAGCCGGGTAAAAAAACATTTAGTTTTGGCCCGCCTTCCAATAATATAAAGATCCCCTACGAACTTAAATCACGAAGCAATGAAAATGGGAAGACCAGGGTACAGGGTGTTACGGCAAAAGATTTTGTTTACCTGATCATGCCTGATCGTTTTGCAAATGGTGATCCGTCTAATGATATCGTAAAAGGTTATCGAGATGAAACCAGTAACCGCGCCGATAAATTTTCAAGGCACGGTGGCGATTTTAAAGGGATTACCGATCACCTGGATTATTTCAACGAACTGGGGGTTACCACGTTCTGGCTAACGCCAGTGATCGAGAATGATATGCCACTGATGGAAGAATGGGGTAACAGGGTGGCAGGATATCATGGTTATTGGTTTACGGATCATTACCAGGTTGATAAACGACTCGGTGGCAACGAGGGCTATAAGGAGTTCTGTAATACACTTCACCGCAACGGGATGAAAGTGATACAGGACGCCGTATATAATCATGTCGGCAATTACCACTGGTTTGTATTGGATCCGCCGATGAAAGACTGGCTCAATCAATGGCCGCAGTTCCAGGGACCCAATCATAGGGAAGAAGTGTTTTTTGATCCCTATGCATCGAACCATGATAAAAAATTAATGACAGATGGATGGTTTACGCCGCATTTACCCGACCTCAACCAGCGCAATCCGTTCATGGCTAAATTTCTCATCCAGCATGCGATTTGGACAACCGAAGAATTTGGCATCGATGGCTGGCGCGTTGATACCTATAAATATTGCGACGAGCAGTTTATGAACGACATGAACACAGCCCTGAAAAAGGAATTTCCCAAACTCACCATCTTCGGCGAATCCTGGGTGAACACCATCACCGCCAATGCATATTTCACTCAGAACAATATCAATTCACCCTTCAGGCACAATGCAGAAGGTATGCTCGATTTCCAGGTTTGCTTTGCCATGCTGGGTGGTATGAACGAAAAACTCGACTGGATGACTGGTGTGAACAAAATATACACCACGCTTGCACAGGATGTATTGTATAAAAATCCGATGAACAATTGCATCTTCCTCGACAATCATGATATGGACCGGGTGTTTTCGGTGGTTGATGAGGACTGGAGCAAACTGAAAATGGGTATCAATTGGCTTTTTACGCTAAGAGGTATCCCTCAACTTTATTACGGCACCGAGGTTTTAATGAAAAATAAAAAGATTAATACTGATGCTACCGTGCGTGAAGATTTTCCTGGTGGCTGGAAAGAGGATAGCGTGTCCAGATTTGTCAAAGCAGGGAGAACAGAACAGCAGGATGAGGTGTTTAACTACGTAAGCAAGCTTGCGCATTTCCGCAAAAAATCCTCAGCCATCACTGCCGGCAACACCATGCAGTATATTCCTAAGGACGGGCTCTATATTTATTTCCGTTATGATGCCCATCAAACCGTGATGGTAGTGACAAATGGAGGCGATAAAAATGCAAAACCAGACTGGAGCACATACGAAGAAAGAGTCAAAGGATTCTCCACGCTCAAAGAAGTAGTTTCTGGAAAAACGATAACATTAGCCGACCTGGAATTGAAACCCAAAGAAAGTTTCGTCTTTGAACTAGTCAAATAGATTTGGGAAATCCCAAATTACTAATTCCTAATCATTGCTGTCCGGAATAAAATCGTGGATAGTCGTCAGAACCTTTGACCCGCGCGACATTTATGACTTTTACATTTACAGGGGCTTTGCTTTATTTTTCCTGGAGACTCTTACTTTTGCTAGCCGTAGTTGAAATATATCGATGTGTCAGGATACCACAGCGCACACTGCGGACACAGCGAAGTATTCGCATCAGGTCCTGTTCTACGTAGCAGATTTTATCACAAAAACGGCTATCGCTGTGCTCACCGTGCCCGCCGTGGTTTATAGTACTCCAGAGTTCCCCGGACAATAATGATTCCTAATCCCCGATCCCTGCACCTAAAGCGACATACTCCAAAGCGCCTGCTGCCCAAACCGGCCCCAGTCCTTTGTGGCTTTCTCAGCATCTTTACGAATAGCTACAAGATCTTTTTTCTTTCCCCGGGTAGGTGGTGTGATCTGCCGTACATCCACACCGGCTACCTGCAGTTTGGTGGCGATATAGCTGGTATACATCCGTGGAATGGTAATCCCCAGTATCATACCAGGCAGACCGCTGATGCCCATGGGGCCGCCGCTGATGGTTATCTCATCTGTGTAAAAAGCAAAAACATAAACACTGTCGAATATAATGCCGGTTGCTTTTCGGCAGTTGAACCCGGCGATCTCGCGGGTTTCTGTAGGCGTTAATTTCCATTCTATATTCATCAGCGCGCCGGTGAGCAGGTAATTATCGCCCAGGATGAAACGGTAATTGCTAAAATTCCCGGTAGCATAGTCATTATACCAGACCTCATCTTCCGGGTTGCTCATACCAAAGCCGCGAGGCAAACGGCTTTTTTCATCATAACGGTCAAATTTATAGATCGATTTATTATCATTAAATATATACTGATAATAGGTAGTTGTGAATTGAGGTATTTTGTCCTTGAACATTTCAGCCCATATACCTTCATCACCTATGACCTTATGATTATTTGTTCTTACTTCAAACTCTATCGCGCCAGTGCTGACAAACTGCTGGGCGTTTGCCGAAAGAAAAAATCCACTTACGATTATTAACAATATAGATCGCATAATGCAGAATTTTAAATTGATCAGAATGATGCGGGTTTCCCGTTTTTAGAAATATTCCAGGTCACGGTAAACAACCAGTAGCGCTTAAGCGTGTTGAAATACGATTCCGTAAAGCTATAGCTGTTAAAGCTTCGGTTGTAACCACGATTTTGGTTGAGAATATCATACACCCCGAGTCGGAGTTCCAATTCATTTTTCATCACGCGCTTTGTGATATAAGAATTCCAGTTTGTGAAATTGTTATTTGCTGGGAAACGTGGATCTTTCTGGCGCCCTTCAAAATTGATATCGGTACCCAATTCCAGTTTCCACGGCAGGGTCACGCTGCCGCTGGCCCAGCCAGTAAGTTGCCAGTATTCGGCATTAGCGGCGGAATTGACTGAAGCTTTACTGGTATGCCAGCCAAAGTTGGGGCTTACATAAAACTCGTACTTATCTTTTACATATTGTCTAAAGGTCACCCGCATACCATAGGAACGGGTATCGGTAATATTCTTAACAGGCTGATTGGTCTTAGCGTCGCTGACAAAATCCACATTGCGGTTGAAGTTAGCGTTGGGTCCAAAACCGACCCTCCATTTGGTATCGGGAATTTTAAAACCATAGTCCAGGTTGATATTTCCCGAATACACACCATCCACATTCACGGTTTGGTAAATACGACGACCCACGCTGTCGATTGTACTCGATTGTGAGAATGCATTTTGCGTAAAGGTAAAATAGGTATTCATCCAGATATTCCGTTCTTTCAAAGCATTCCAGTTGCTATAGTTCAAGCTGACCGAATGCCGGAAAGCCTGGTCAAGCCCGGGATTCCCGATATAAATATTCAAAGGATCGGTATTGACGCGGATGGGCTGCAATTGTTCGAGCGAAGGTGCCGTTGTTGATCCGTTATAATTGAAACGGATATTCTCACTGGGCTTCAGCTTATACGTAAGATTAGCTCTCGGGAAGAAATTGATATAGTCATAACTGTATTTCTGCTGATCGGTGATATTCTTTTGTACGAAATGACTAAAGGCAACCGAGCTACCAAAGGAATAGGTAAGCTTTTTCTTGTTGATACGGAAGTTTAACCCGGGCGTATTAATAAGCCGGTTGAACTCAAAAGCATTACTCAATGAGTCAATGCGCTCTGTGTATTTACCCGAACCGTCATTTTCATTGGTGATGCGCTCGTTACTATTGGCATTTACGCTTAACGCATAGCTAAGCTCAAGGTAGATATCTTTTGCCAGGGGTTCAGTGTAAGCAATTTTGGTACTGAAATTTTTCGTTTCGTTGTTGCGGATATTTTGCTGATCCAATGTATCTCTATAATCGATCAAACCTTTACTGTAGTAGTTGTTCAATGAATAAAGCAGCCCGTCATTCTTTGAACGGTTCCAGCCAAATTCAGTATTGATCGATAGGGTGCGTGATACCTTTTTAAACTTATGACGCCAGAGCAAGGTAGAGGTGATAGCATCATTTACGGCATCATTACTGGTATTCCGTCTGCTATTGTTGATGGAATCCATCTGATCGTTGAACGCTTCTGTATAATAATTATTCCTTGTCAGGGTTTTATTCTCATTAGCCCTTGTCGTCCATTTCAGAGTATTGCTAGAATCAATTGTGGTTTCAAGCGTGAGATTAAATGAATGTTTGTGGGTGGATGAATAATTATCACTGGTGCTGTTGTTAGACCAGCTTGTATCAGGCAAAAAGGTTTGCGAGAAAGTACGGGTCACACCCGGAGCATTCACTTTTATGAATTTGTAACCGGCATTCAGGCTTTGCTTATTGTTATTAAACTTATTGCTGTAATGCATCCCTCCATTCCAGTTGCGGGGGATACCTTTGCTCCCGCCATAGTAATTATCTTCACCGCCATTCCACATCATATACATACCTCCGTCGTCGGTGATCCCTGTTTCAACACCTTCCATACCTCCTCCATAATTATTGGCATCCTCCCAGTTGAGATTGGTACGCCCCGTATTACTCATGATGCCATAAGTGGCGATTTTTCGTTTCCCCTTAAAGGCATTTAGCATGATGGAATTGTCGTACTTATCCTTGAGTCCGCCACCAGCTTCTACCTTGCCGAAATAGCCTTTCTTTTTGTCCTCTTTTAATTTCAAATTAATCGTTCGGTCCTTAACGCCATCATCAATGCCCGTAAACTCGGCCTGATCGCTTTTTTTGTCAAATACTTCCACTTCTTTCACAATATCCGCCCGCAGGTTTTTGGTAGCAATGCCGGGATCTGAACCAAAAAATTCCTCCCCGTCTACCAGTACCTTGGTCACTTTTTCACCCATGGCTGTGATCTTACCATCTTTATCAACCTGGATGCCCGGCAGGCGACGTAGTAGTTCCTCCACATTCGCGCCTTCCCTTACCTTAAAGCTATCGGCTGTATAGACCGTTGTATCACCTTTGATCCGAATAGGTGATCCGCTTTTGATGATCACTTCGGCCAGCAACTTACTCTTGGGTATCATATTGATCGTACCCAGGTCGGTATCTGCGTTGCTTTTCACAGAAATCTTATCAAAATAATCACCCAGGTACGGGTGTGTGATCATGATGAGGTATTCACCCTCCTTAACATTGGGAATTGAAAACTTTCCGGCTTTATCCGCGCGATCAAACTTCACCAGGACTGAGTCTTCTACCCGAAGAAGAGATATTACCGTATGCTGAAGATTTTTATGATCGGTATTATCGACGACTATGCCTTTTACCGAACTGCTCTGAGCTATAGCGAAATGTACAAATAGGGATAGGAAAAAGGTTAGAGTCAGTCTGGTTTGCTTTCTCATGGTGGTTTGGTATAAAATGTAAGGTAGGTCGCCGCTCTGATACTATTACCCTCATTTACATAGACGGATCAAAAATGCTGATTTACGGTCGCTTATAGATTATATCAACGATTAAGCCGTGTTAATATTTCACTAAAAAGGCGTAAGTTGTATCAGACGCGCAGTAAAAACACCGACCATGACCGACCAGAGTAAAAATAAAGGTGAACCTAAAGAAAATATGCCGGACGCTATAGCACATGAACTGGGTAATGACTATGCTTCCACGCATTTTATAGATACTACAAAACCGGTTTGGAATTATTCGCTTTTGACGGATGAAGATGTCAGAAATTTTCAAAACGGAACTCATTATCGCCTGTACCAGAAGTTCGGATCTCATTCGCTGCAGGTGAATAATGTGTGGGGTATGTATTTCTGTGTGTGGGCGCCTAATGCCACACAGGTAACGGTGAAGGGAAATTTTAATGATTGGAATGATACTACACATCCGCTTCAACCACGTTGGGATAACAGTGGTATCTGGGAAGGATTTATACCCGGGTTCAAACTTGGTGAAGTTTACAAGTATCATATCGTGGGTTTTGCAGGTCGCGAAACGGATAAAGGTGACCCATTTGCCAATTTCTGGGAAAAGCGACCGCATACCGCTTCAATCACCTGGGATATGTACTATGAGTGGAAAGATGAGGAGTGGATGAAGCAAAGAAAAAAACACAACGCGCTTGATGCACCCTGGAGTGTGTACGAAGTGCATCTTGCGAGCTGGCAAAGACCCGACCGTCATGATGAAGAAACCTACAACACTTATGAACAGATAAAAGCGGCGCTGGTACCCTATGTAAAGGAAATGGGCTTTACTCATGTGGAACTAATGCCGGTGATGGAGCATCCCTTTGACGGAAGCTGGGGTTACCAGGTGACAGGTTACTATGCCGCCACTTCGCGTTTTGGAAACCCACAGGGTCTGATGGCACTTATCGATGCATTTCATAAAGAAGGTATCGGTGTGATCCTGGATTGGGTGCCTTCACATTTTCCATATGACTCGCATGGACTATTTATGTTCGATGGCACACATACTTACGAATATGCCGATATGCGAAAAGGTTTTCACCCCGATTGGAACAGTTATATTTTTAATTATAAAAGGGGAGAAGTAAAGTCTTTCCTCATCAGTAATGCGCGGTTCTGGTTTGACAAGTATCATATCGATGGGATCCGCGTAGATGCCGTTAGTTCGATGTTGAAGCTCGATTACTCCCGCGAAGAAGGAGAGTGGGAGCCTAATGAGTTTGGTGGTAATGGTAACCTGGAAGCGATCGCCTTTATCAAAGACCTCAACGAAACGATCTATCGGGATTTTCCCGATGTTCAAACCATCGCGGAAGAAGCTACTGACTGGCCGGGTATTTCAAGACCAACCTGGCAGGACGGGCTTGGCTTTGGTATGAAATGGATGATGGGATGGATGCATGATACCCTCGATTATTTCAAAATAGACCCGTTGGGAAGAAAACATCACCAGGATAAATTTTCGTTCAGCATGGCTTACTATTATGACGAGAATTTTATGCTGCCGTTCAGCCATGATGAAGTTGTGCATGGCAAAAGCCCAATGCTCTACAAAATGCCCGGGGATGAATGGCAGAAATTTGCCAACCTGCGGCTGATGTACACCTATATGTGGACGCACCCGGGCGCACGCCTTTTGTTCATGGGTGATGAATTTGGGCAAACTACCGAATGGAACTATAAATCCGAGCTGGACTGGCATTTGTTGGAGTTTGAGCCGCATCGCCTGTTAAAGGATTGCGTCGCCGCTTTGAATAAACTACTTACAGCGGAACCGGCTTTATATCAAAACCAGTTTAATGCATTCGGCTTTGAATGGGTAGACCTTAATCACCGCCCAGAGTCGGTAGTCTCCTATAAACGGATGAGCAAACAAACAGGCGAAGACTTGCTGATAATTTTGAATATGACGCCGGTGGTCAGAAAAGACTGGACGGTAGAGGTCAGCGGTAAAGAATATTCCGAGGAAATATTTAATAGTGATAGCAAAATATTTTGGGGTACCGGCAACGTTTATAATCCTGCTATACGTTCAGAATTAATCGACAAGGAAAAAAATACTTACCGGCTAAGGGTAAATTTACCTCCCCTGGCTGCAATTATTCTCAAATAATATAACGGGACATTAACCCTGTCCCTCCATTATTTGAACAGGTTATGAAACCGATTATCATAACTAAATTCTAACTTGCACCGTATTGAAGAACTGTTAATATCCAATCCATGATCCGACAAAAACTTTTTTTAATACCCATAGCCCTTGGCGTCAGTGTACTGACGTATGCCCAAACTAAATCCGCGGATACCGGGCCTAATTCAGATAGTGCCACTTTCTACCTTCAGAAAGGTTTACAGGAAAAACAAACCGGCAGGCGGATGGAGGCCCTGAAAAATTTCGAAAAAGCTTTTCAATACGATCAGAATAATAAAGCGATAGTAGGAGAGTTAGCTGCTTCCTACCTGGACCTCCGCAAGTATTCACAGGCTAAGGACACCTATCTTAAACTGGAAGCACTCGGTGACCAGTCGCCCCGCACCTACAAGCAGATCATGGATCTTTCCTACAACTTAAAGCAAAATGAGGATGTGATCGCTTATGCTAATAAACTGAAAAAAGCCGATCCTTCTGAAAAAGTGAATTTCTTCGTAGGCAAAATTCATTACCAGGATGAAAATTATGGTGAAGCTATCAAATACCTGGAAGCAGCTGGTAAAGAAGACAAGAGCAACGCGGAAGCGCCTTACCTGATCGCACGCAGCTATGCGGATATGCAAAACTATAAGCAGGCGATCCCTTATTTTTTAAAAGCCATTGAATTGGATACATCCAAAAACAGCTGGATATACGAACTGGCGCTGATCTATTACGCTATCCACGACGACAAAAATGCCCTGAAGTATATGCTGCTGGCTGGGGAAAAAGGTTTTAAACGCAGCAATGAATACCTGGAAAACCTGGGTATTGCCTATCTCAACCTTGGCCAGCTTGACCATGGTGTTGGTATCATGAATGAGATCCTGAAAAAAAGGCCCAGTGATATGAACATATTAAACCTGGTAGCGGAAGCTTATTATTATAAAGGCAAATACCAGGATGCGATCGATTATTGGGACAAGATCCTCACTTATGACAAAGAAAATGCATCCGCGTTATACATGATCGGGATGAGTTACCAGAAAAAAGGAGAAAAGGAAAAAGGTCAGTTTCTCTGCGACAAAGCGATCGAAATGGATCCCACACTTTCTGCGCTTAAACAAAAAAAGCAATTACCAGTTGGTTTGTAGTAAAGTGCTGATGTCGTGTTGATCGCAATCAGGTGGCTTCGCCAATAGCGAAAAAATGGCTATCTTTGCGGCCATGCAGCAACTTGTTCAAATAAGGTTATATTTCTTTTCCAACTACAAGGACTTCAATAGTTAAGCCCCGCCTGGCGTTCTAGCCGGAACGGGGATTCTGCATTTTTTCTATCAACATTTCTGAATTAAAATTTATCGCTATGCACCAGCATGTTCAAAATGCATGGACGCATTCGTCTATAAAACGCATGTACGCTATTTCAAGTTTTAAAGCCTTCGGCAATTAACCCCCGGACACTGTTTCGGGGGCCCATTTTATTCTTTTACAAAAATCAATGGCATGTAAATGCTGAATTGTTCATTTAAAACCTGATGAAATGGAAACTACACAATCCAGTCGGCTGACGATAGCGAAAAACGACCACGATATGTTAATGCATTATTTGCGAACCAATAATATGGAGCTGAAATACGACCAGGCTAAGGCGCAGGAATTCATGGAAGATATCAGGGATGCGGAAGTGATAAACCCCAGCGAATTCCCGTCTGACAGGGTGCGATTAAACTCTAAGGTTACCGTGAGAAACACACTTGCAAGGCAAAACTATATTTATACCGTTGTGCTTCCCGACAAAGCCGACCAGAAACATGAAATGATCTCCATCCTCGCCCCAATGGGCATGGCACTGTTTGGTGCAAAAAAAGGGGATACGATCTCGCTGGATTCTTCAAAAGGAAAAAGACATTTCACTATCCAGGAAGTCACAAACCCGGTTGACTAACGAGAAAAACAATGAGGTTGTCTCAGTAACTGTGACAACCTCATCTTTTATATTTAAGAAATCTACCTTTTACATCCTTTCCGGTACCCGGATTCCCAATAAAGCCATCATCAGTTTTATAATGCCCGCCGTCAGTTCGCAAAGCTGCAAACGAAGTTCTTTTTTATCCGGCGATTCAGCATTCATCACAGAATGCTCAGTATAAAAAGTATTAAAGGTTTTAGCAACATTAAAGGCGTAGATGGCCAGTAATGAGGGATTATGTTCCTGTAATGCCTGGTCAATAGTTTCCCCGTATTGCTCCAGCAACACAATCAACTCTTTTTCCCTTGGGAACAGATCCATATCCTGCAGCTTTTTATTCGCCGCTTCTTCCTTTCGGAGAATAGACCGGATCCGCGCATAGGTATATTGAATAAATGGACCCGTAAATCCATGAAAATCGATTGATTCTTCCGGGTTGAAGATCATCCTCTTTTTGGGATCGACCCGGAGCAGGAAAAACTTCAATGCCCCCAACGCGATAATATCATAGAGTTCGTTGAGCTCGCCGGGATTGAAATCCTTTACTTTCCCTAATTCCTCAGTTTTATCGCGTGCTACACGTTTTAGTTCATCAATCATATCATCGGCATCGACCACCGTGCCTTCCCGGGTTTTCATTCTCCCGGTGGGCAGCTCCACCATACCATAACTAAGGTGATAGATGCCGTTGGCGTAGGGCTTTCCAAGTTTTTGAAGAATGAGCTTTAGCACTTTCATGTGATAGTTCTGCTCATCGGCAATCACGTAAATGCTCTGATCGTAATGGAACTCTTCAAATTTTTTCTCTGCGAGGCCCAGGTCCTGTGTGATGTATACAGAAGTGCCATCTTTACGCTGCACGATCTTCTCATCAAGGCCATCGGCGGTTAAATCAATCCATACACTTCCGTCCTCTTTTTTATAAAACACGCCCTGCGTCAATCCTTCTTCCACAAATTCTTTTCCCAGGAGGTAGGTTTCGCTTTCAAAATAATTTTTGTCAAAATCGCTTCCGATTTTTTTATAAGTCTCGTCAAAGCCTTCATAAACCCAGCCATTCATTTTTTCCCACAATGCCCTCACTTCGGGATCACCATTTTCCCAATCCACCAGCATTTGTTGCGCTGCTTTCATGATTGGTGTATTCTTGTCTGCCTCGTCCTTGCTCATACCATTGGCGATGAGCAATTCCATTTGTTTCTTATGTTCCTGGCCAAACAGAACATAATAATCACCTACAAAATGATCACCCTTGATTCCTTCCGACGCAGGAGTTTTACCTTCCCCAAATTGCTGCCAGGTGACCATGGATTTGCAAATATGAATACCACGGTCGTTGAGGATCGCCGTTTTAAAAACAGTATGCCCTGTTAGTTTTAAGATCTCCGCAACACTCCATCCCAAAAAATTATTTCTCAGGTGACCCAGGTGCAGGGGTTTGTTGGTATTGGGTGATGAATACTCAACGATCACTCTTTGACCATTGTTAGCCCGCAGACCGGGTTTTTTATCGTTATAGGTTTGATGAAGAAAGTTTATCCAATAATTGTCCTTTACCACCAGGTTTAAAAAACCCTTGATCACATTATACGAAGAGAATACGGCAGCGTGCCCGCTGACCAACTTTTCACCGATTTCCTTGCCCAGCTGTTCAGGCGATCGTTTTAATTGTTTGACGAATGAGAAAAGGACAATCGTATAGTCTCCTTCAAATTCAGGTTTCGTCAGATTGATGGTAAGCTCTTCCTTTCGAAAATCCTGGCCATACAGGTCTTTCAGGGTTGTCTTCAATAGCGACCTGATATTATTTACAATGCTCATCCAGCTAAAAAATTTGCTGCGAATGTACGAAACCCTGCATGAGATTCGGGTAGGCTGCTCGATAAACCGGAAACTTACAATATTTTTACCGGGTTCAGACTGGGCTGGTAAAAAGCCCGGCCTTTCGAAGGTTGCAAATTTTGTGCGATGTATTTTTTTATTGCCGATGAGACGACATATTTATAATGTAAGGGACTTTGTACTTCCGGTCATCGACTTTTTCTACCCCCCGTTCCGAAAGATCATGAACCTGCAGACCTTCCGCTATGCCGCCGCGGGTGCAGGGAATACGCTGATTGGATTCCTGGTTTATTTTGTGAGTTATAAATACATCCTGAAAGAACTGGATCTTCACTTTGGCTTTTATGCTTTTAAACCACACGTAGCGGCGCTGTTTTTCTCGTTTTGCGTCACGTTTCCCATCGGATTTTTTATGTCAAAATACGTGGTGTTCAGCGACTCGGTCATGAAAGGTCGGGTACAGTTGTTCCGGTATTTTATGATCTGCATGTTCAACCTGGCTCTCAATTATATCCTTTTGAAAATTTTAGTAGAGATCGCTTTTGTTTACCCCGTATTTGCGCAAATACTGACAACTTCGATTGTCATACTGTTCAGCTACCTTGCCCAACGCCATTTCTCTTTTAAGGCAGCGCCGGATGAAGACGAACCTATAAACTAAAATCAATCGATTCAACCTTTACAGATAGATGACCGCTGCAATTGCTGCGAATCACCAGCGAATGATTGAGCGGGTAAATTCCGATAAGATCGATCTCATCAATCAGGCCGGCGCTGCTTATACCTGGTATCCATTCCTGGTTGAGCTGCTCATTGATACGTACTTTGGCGGTATCGATATATTCGTTCAAATCAAAACGGGTATTGCGGCTGATCTCGTTGATGATTCGACGACTAAATAGCCATTCAGATGTTTTAAGCAAAGCGTCTTTGGATTTTATGTCGAAGTCTATATCCTTTATCTCCAGTATCCGCGTTTCCTTTGTATAAACCGGTTTACCCGTCAGGTAAAACACACCATTGTCGGTACCCGAAAAATTTACTTTAATAATTAGCTTTTCATTTCCCGTGCCATACAACTGGCAATCCCTGATGATAAATTTCTTTTTAACCGGGCCTTTGTTAAAATCAAATTCCTTATTCGCCACATGCCTGTTGACAATATTGCTAAGTGAATCATAATTGAGTAAGGCATCGAGAAAAATCGAAAACCCTTCTCGACGACCTATATTACCAATAGACGGTATAGCCGATGTCTGTGCAACAGGTTTTTCAAAACCGATCACCGGTCTCGCCGATAAACCCAGGTACACATACAGCGAATCATCTTTTGCATACAGGTTGTTGATCTTAATTCGTTGGGGGTTCACCTGCAACCAACCCATGTCATAAATATTGTATGGCTGGTTTAGATAGTTCCATAACTGTTGAAACCTGGGTTTGAGGTCGATAAGGCCATAATTTTTTTCGAGTTCCGCTTTTGCAAAATCCAGTTCGGTTTTTAATCCATTTAGCACCTGTCCCGTGATATCCTGGCCCCAGAAACATACCTCGCATTTGTCGAGCGCCTCTGGCTCGTTTCTTTTAATGGTCATTCTCACCTTATAGTCGGGAAGAATGGCCATCGAATTGCTGAAAGAAACATTCACCCTTCGCTCCGGCTCGTCGTATCCGCAACGGCAGGGTGCTGTCCAGGGGGTGACCGCCGCACTTGCCACGCATGCCCTTGTGGAGCCAATGATCTTATAGTAGCCCGTAAATCCGAGATTAAGCGACAATCCCGATGCACTCATCTGCAGCGGACTTCTGCGGAAACTGTATTTGTACCTGGTTTCACAACCGTTTTGTACCCAGCCATCGGGATACCCCGGAGAAGTAAATAATGTATCCACCTGGCTCTCTGCCATGGTGTAAACCGGCTTCAGGTTGATCTGTATCGGGATATTTATCTCAGAGTCGGGGAGAGAGTCCATTTTGAAAGGGGTATCGGCCAGGAGGGGTCGCTCGGGGTTAATCTTGTGCGAACAGGATACCATAAACAAAAGCACGAGAAAGCATATAACATTGCCACCCTTTTTCATAGATATTAGTTGATACGGTAAAAATAAGTAAAGAAGTTCGATGACCCTATACCTGCCAGAATGCCTGTTAGATGCTCGCAATCACGTAGTAAAGCATCATAAAACAGATTACCAGTTTCAGGAACGATCCCAGCATAAAGCCAACAAACGAAC
>JAEZRB010000291.1 GCA_023412975.1 Bacteroidota bacterium
GGAAAGATAGCGCCGATGATGGCACCCAACCCGGCTGAAACGTATTTGAGTCCCCAGGTGCTAAGGCCATTTGCAATTAAAAAATTTAGAAAACTCAGGATAATGATGGACTGCCATTCCCTGCGTCCCGGCCATTTTTCGCCCTTTGCAACAAAGAATAGTACGTAGCAAAGTCCGCCGAGTAGCTGCCGGATGCCGGCCATTTGAAGGGGCGGCATATAACGCACACCTTCTTTTGAAGCGATCCAGGTAGTGCCCCAGAAAAAGCAAACCAGTGCCAGGCAAAAAACTGCTTTGGCCCTTACCCCTTTTTTATGGATCGTGAGCGGGTTGAACACAGCAATGTTACGCAGTGATTTACCCGCGGGTTTAATTATGATCTTATTAAAGTCGATAAAGGCCATTGTCTCTCATCTAGTATCCCGCATCCAGTATCAAGCATCCAACATCCAGCATCCAGCATCCAGCACTCAATGCTTAAAATGCCTCATACCTGTAATCACCATCGCAAGATTATGTTGCTTGCAATATTCGATAGAATCTTTGTCACGAATTGAACCTCCAGGCTGGATAAACGCCGCGATACCGGCCTGGTGACCTAGTTGTACACAGTCATTAAAAGGGAAAAATGCATCACTCGCCATAACAGCGCCATTCAAATCAAAATTAAATTGCTTTGCTTTTTCCACTGCCTGTCTTAATGAGTCGATACGGCTGGTTTGCCCGCAGCCCTTTCCAACAAGTTGTTTGTTTTTTACCAGGGCGATCGCATTTGATTTTAAATGTTTGCACACAAGATTGGCAAATTCAAGATCCGATCTTTCTTCCTGCGTGGTTGTTCTTCCCCCGGCTTCCTCCCAGTCTTTGAAATTGCCGGTATCTGTAGCCTGGATCAACACGCCGTTCAGGACTGACTTATATTGTTCCCTGCCGGAAGGAAGAGATTTTAACTGTAAAAGGATCCTGTTCTTCTTTGATCTTAAAACAGTCAAAGCTTCTTCATCAAATGCAGGAGCAATCAGTACTTCAAAAAATATCTCGTTGATGGCATCTGCCGTTGCCTTGTCTACCGTGCCATTGGTAACCAGCACGCCACCAAAAGCGCTTTCGGGGTCACCGGCTAGTGCGGAATCCCAACCCTGTTTTACTGTTGGCCGCTGGGCAACACCGCACACATTGGTGTGTTTTATAATGGCGAAAGTTATTTCATTGTTTGAACCTGCTCCTTTAGCGCCAAACTCACTTATCAACTGTACTGCGGCATCTACGTCCACGAGGTTGTTATAGGAAAGTTCTTTGCCATTGAGCTGCTCGAATAATTCTTCCAGGCGACCATAAAAAACACCCGGCTGATGTGGATTTTCGCCATATCTCATCGGGCGGGGATCAGGAATTGACTCGAGGAAGTACAATGATTCAGATGGGTTAAAATATTTTGCGATCGCTACATCATAGTGAGCGACTACTTCAAAGGCTTTCGCTGCAAAGGTTTTTCTTTGTTCCAGGGTAGTCTCTCCTTTTTGCTCCGCCAAAAGTTTCTCAAGTGTAGCATAATCTTTCTTAGCCGCGATCACCACCACATCTTTAAAATTCTTAGCAGCACCACGGATCATCGATGGTCCGCCGATATCGATCTTTTCGATTATGGCTTTTTCATCGGATGTACTGGCAACGGTTTCCTCGAAAGGATAGAGATCCACGATCACCAGGTCTATCTCAGGAATGTTGTATTGCTTCATCTCCTGTATATGAGTGGCATCATCGCGTTTACCGAGTATGCCCCCAAAAACAGAAGGATGTAATGTTTTTACACGTCCACCCAGTATGGATGGATAGCTGGTAAGGTTCTCAACCGGGACGACACTGATGCCAAGGTTTTCAATAAAAGTCTGTGTGCCGCCGGTGGAATAAATGACTACACCGAGGTCGGAAAGCTGCTTTACGATCTTTTCGAGGCCATCCTTATAAAATACTGAAATAAGTGCCGATTGAATTTTTTTTGTCATAATGCCGGGTTGAATAGAGCATGCCACCCCGATGGTGTGGGATGGCATGCCTCGTTTGGAGCCGCAAAACTAACTTAATTCAGGTTCATCACAAAAGCTCCTTTTTCCCTCACGTCATAATAGGGGATAAGTAGTGAGTCGCATTCCTTTTTCCAGTGTCTTAGTCTCCAGGAAGGCACAGAACCATCGAAAACGACCTGCCTGATTTCGAAGGTTTTGGTGAGACGGTGCAAGCGCAGGTCGGGGTTCTTTGATATCACCATTACATCGATCGTTATGGGCTGCCGTGCCGGGAGATAGTGCATAGATGAATCAACCAAAAGGATTGTTTTACCCCCCAGCCTGACAAAGCCGTCCTTATCCCGGATGGGACTGGTTTTATCGACCGGCTTTGTCCTGTATCGTGTACGCGATGGTTTCAGGTTGAAATTTTGTAGAAATTCATCCTTGTGGATTTCGGGATCGCCCCTGAATACCAGTTTACGACCATCCACGAGATCAATAGCCTGGTATTTGGGGATATTATATACGATGAGCTTTTGCTGGACAGATGATTGCCAGAAAGAATATCCCCTGAGTATAAAGAAAGTCATAAGCGCCAGCATGGCTGTTGCCAGACCCATTTTTGATTTTTCCAGCAACCAGTAGCTGCACCCGGCGATGAACAGGTAAAGGAGGATCACCTGCCACAAGTTTATTTGTAATGCCTGCCACAATGAAAAACTAATGCCTTCTGTTTTTTCAATATAATTATTCATGTGGCGGATCAGCCAGCTGATCACGGTGCCCAACAGGAGAGATAGCCAGGGGAAAAAAGAGATAGCGCATAGAAGTATTTCAGCTAACAGAATAATACTGGATAGCGGCACCGCAATAAAGTTTGTAAACAGAAAAAGAACCGGGAACTGGTGGAAATGATAAATGCTTACAGGAGTAGTAAGAATTTGCGCTGCCAGGGTTACAGCAGACATTTGCCATAAAATATCAAGCAATTTGTTTTTGATGTAGAAGATGTCGTAAACGGGGCGCATAAAAATGACGATACTGAGTACTGCGGAATACGATAATTGGAAACCAAGGTCCCAGAGCCAGAAAGGATTGTAACATAAAAGGCCGAAGGCAGAGAGTGACAGGGTGTTGAATACGGATGTTTTTCTTTTTGTGCATTCACCCAGGACGATACAGGAAAACATCACCGCCGATCGCAGGATGGAAGGTTGTGCGCCTGCAAGCAGGGAAAAAAGCCATAACCCCGTAATGATGATAACGGGACGGAGCCAGCGGCCCTGTTTTCTTTTTTGAAGCGGGCGGAGTATAATGACCAGCAGCCAGTAAATTAATCCCAGATGCAGCCCGGAGATCGCGATGATATGCACTACACCGGTGTTACTGTAAGATTGCACCAGTGTTTTGTCCAGGTCGTTTTTATACCCGATCAACAATGCCTCAGCAAGGCCAAGTTCTTTTTCACCTTTTATATATGTTCTTAAGATGCGTAAAACTGCGGACCTGATTTTTTCAATAAAAGAGGAAAGCCACTCTTTGCCAGTGCCGGGAAGGACAACCCAGTCTGCGGATTCCAGGAATACCTGGTGTGTAATACCCTGGAATAAAGCATAGCGTTCGTAGTCGAAGCCTCCCGGGTTTCCTGAATTCTTAATCGGCTGCAGTGGCTTTTTGAAAACAATCCTACTACCGCTAGCGATTGATAGAAGTGAATCCTTCCTGAAATATATAATGATTTGCCCCTTAGCCGTAAACTTAGCCTTATTCATCACAACGCCGGTTACCACTGCATTGGCTTTGAAGGATTTCGTTTTTTCTACGGGCGTTTCCGAAAGTGTAGCAATGTGAATTGCATTTTCCGCCTGTTGTTTCGCAAGCGCATGATCTGAGTTGCGGATATCCTGGAACCAAACCAGTAAAGAACCGAGTGCGGTAAATGAAATCAGGGTGGCGGTGCCGCCAAGTATCCTGTTACGGAATTTTTTAAACACGGAAAAGTATGAGAAGAATATGATAAGTAGTACGCCGGTTGCGAGTATAATGGACCATGTGCACCTGGAAAGCGGAGCATACCATTGCAGCATGATACCAATAACAAGCGGGAACAATATTCTTATGAATGGAGCTTTTTTCCAGATATAAATCTCCTCGCTCATCAGGTCAAATATTAAAACTCTTTATCATTCACACCGCAATCTTCCATGGCAGGGGAGAATTGTTTGGATTTTCTATCTTTTGCGTGAATGAAAATCATTTTTTACCGGGATATTTTGACGGTGTTTTCACGGTATTTTTTCCCTTTTTTCACGGTTTTTTTTTATTATTTTAACCGCTAAAGTTTGATAATCTTAATCTTATGAATATGCTTAATTTATAATTACTAAATTAATCAAGGTTTTAGGTCAAGTCCGCGATCAGTTCCTTAATAGTTTTATGATGCAACCAATATTAGTTGCGATCAAAAAAATTAAGGCGATGACTACAATTCAAAAAAAATCATTAAAGGCGGGCAAGCAGGTTGACACCAAGCACGTAGACACAGTAGTTAAGAATTACAAACAGGAACGCTGGGTGCATAATTCAAAGCGCCTGGGCAAAGAAGATTCATTAAGTGTCTGGTACAGCATCGAAGAGCTCGAAGAATTTATGGCTATGTGCAAAGATCATGGAGCTGATGGCATTAAAATGTACTTTGGCGCTTATGATAAAGATTATACAGAGAATCCTTTATACGCAGGCCGTCAAACCATCGCGCTTGTGGCAACAAAGCAAAGACAAACTGAAAATGGACCCGCTAATAAAGATGTTTATATCAAGAATGGCGAAGAGTCTAGTATACTTGCCTGGAATGCTGGAAGGCTTTGTCCTCCGTATTGCATCATAAAAGATGATGAAGGTATTGGTATTACAATCGTCGATAAGGGCGAAGATGGCCTGATCGTCGTATAACCACACCGCTCTGATTAACAAAATTATACCTCCTGTACCAGGAGGTTTTTTCTTTTATAGTCATACATTTAGCCCCAGTTGAAATGTCGATTTTCCCATTATATATTTATTTCATCTTCATCAGCTTTGTGGCAAGTTGCCTGGTGTATTTCAGGCGTGAACCGGCACCTGTTTATCTAAAGGCATTTCCTCCTTATTTGTTGGCCACATTGATTGCAGAGTCTATAGGCAGTTATTTTTATTCAATTCAAAAGAATAACCTGGCGCTTTATAATTTCTTTACTGTATTTGAATTCTGTTTTTATTTATGGGTTATCAGCCAGATCATCTATAATGGGATGGCCAGGCGGGTGATAAGCGTAGTGATGGTTCTTTATGCGATTGGCGCTGTAGTCAATATTATTTTTATTCAGAAAATGCAGGCATTCCATACGTTTACCTATGCCATTGGCTGTTTACTGATCGTGGCGGCCTGTGTTTACTATTTCTTTGAATTGTTCAGGCTGCCCAAGGCTGTGAAGCTGGTCAACACACCCGCATTTTGGATATGTTCAGGGTTGCTATTCTTTTATTGCTGCGGGTTTCCTTTATACGGGTTTACTAATTTTTTAATTGGCATCTCAACCCTGATTATTACGAACTTCATGGCCATTATAACTATCCTGAACATTTTTTTGTATTCAATATTTACCATCGCCTTTTTATGCCAATTGAAAACCAGGAAATATATTTCGTCATCATCATAGGCATTATCCTTGGTTTGCTGCTTGTGGGTTTTATCGTGACGATCCTTTTTCTCTACCAGCGTCGCCAGCAGAAACAGGAGCAGGAAATAGAGAGAATGAAGGATATGTATGAGAGGGAGGCCCTGCGCTCACAACTGGAGATACAGGAGAATGCTTTTAAGACTATCGCACAGGAATTACACGACAATATCGGGCAGATGTTGTCGGTAACAAAGCTCTCGCTGTCGTTATTACCCATAGACAAGGAGCACCCTTCTTTCGAGCCGTTGCAGAGCTCGAGGGACATACTTAATAAAGCTATTATTGATCTTTCAAATCTGACCAAGGGGCTGCATACCGACAGGATAGCACAGGTAGGTCTGGCTGAGTCGATCAGGTACGAGTTAGTGGCTTTAAAAAATGCAGGTATATTGCAGGCTCAATTCCGTAAAGAGGGGGAGGAAGTTGCATTTAATGAGCAGGTCTCCGTTTTCCTGTTCCGGATTTTCCAGGAAGCCTTAAATAATATTCTAAAACATGCAAAGGCTACGCGGATCTCCGTGAGGTTGGAATACCTCGATAACCTCTTTACTATGGAGATGATGGATGATGGTGTAGGATTTAATGTTGCGGAGAAAAAACAATCGACCACTTCTTATAGTGGGGTGGGTTTAAAAAGTATGTACAACCGTGCCAAGCTGATTGGCGCCGATCTGACGATGACAAGCGAACCGGGTAGTGGTACAACGATCATGATCGAACTTCCTTTATAAAAGGAACTTATTTTATGGCGAAAGCAAGTAAAAGTATACAGGTGGCGATAGCCGATGATCACAGTTTGCTGCGAAGCGCACTGGCACGGCTTATAAATACATTCGAGGGTTATAGCGTGCTATTTGAAGCCAACAACGGGAGGGACCTCTGCGAAAAGATCGCGAAAAATGTGCTGCCCGATATTGTAATGCTTGATATCAATATGCCCGAAATGGATGGGTTTGAAACTACGCAATGGCTGCACAAAAGATTTCCCCAGATCAAAGTGCTCGCTTTATCTATGTTGAGCGATGAGCGTAGCATTATCAAGATATTCCGGCTTGGCGCTAAAGGTTATTTGCTGAAAAATGCCGAGCCCGCAGAACTCAAAGAAGCCCTGGATGCACTCATGAATAAGAATGTCTACCTGTCGGAATATGTTTCGGGCAAACTCGTCAGCGGTCTTCACAATGATGTAGCAGTGGAAAATAAAGAGGTCGTGCTAAATGAAAAGGAGCGGGACTTTTTGCGTTGGGCCTGTACTGAACTGTCATATAAGGATATTGCCGAGAAAATGAACGTGAGTCCAAGGACCGTTGATGATTACAGGCAAACCCTTTTTAACAAACTTAAGGTGCACAGTCGTGTGGGGCTGGTGATGTATGCGATAAAAAACCGGATCGTGGAGATCTAATTTCCTGAAAGCTGTTTTTGTAGAAAAGCCACCTGCCCGGCATGATAAATATTATGCTGAATAAGTCCGTTTAAAAGAAAACGGAAATCATACTCGCGGTAGTCTACTTTTTCATCGAGGAAACTATCGTCTTTTGTTTTTAAGATCGCCACAATTTGCTGGTGCGTTGCAATAAATCCTGCGAGGGCCTCATCCCAGTCATGTAC
>JAEZRB010000311.1 GCA_023412975.1 Bacteroidota bacterium
TATCTTTCATTCTCCACAGATCCGGACCCACGGCCACAAACAGATCGTCTTTTGTTTTGAGCAGGCCGCCTGCCACGTCGGTCACCTCATCATTAAAATCATCGACCACCAGTTGCGACTGGTCAGCCACCCCATCCCCGTCAGTATCCGTTAAGCGGTACACATTTTCTTTTTCAATTGTCATGTCGCGCCAGTCGTGCGAGCCATCGCCATTCAGGTCTTTCAGCCAGGTGTTGTTTTTACTATTTTCAGGAGAAAGTGTACTATGCAAAAAGGCTCGCTTGTCGTCGATACTCTGCAATTGTATGGATGGGATCTCCCAGTCCTGGTGACCCCGGATATCAAACTCGGAGTTCTTTTGGCGATTGGTGGTTACATAGTAAAGGTTCCCATCATCATCAATGTCGATGGCGATGGGTGAAATCACCAGTGAATCGACACCCCATAGATTCAGGGTAAGATTGCTGTCAGGCAACTCGGCTTTAAAAACGGAATCGACAGATGCTGCCATTCGTGCCGCCCTGGCAGGCTCCAGTTGTTTGATACGAGTATCGACAGGCGACTGCCGACAGCCAGTCGAGAGGCCATACAAAGTCGTCATTAATAATATAAATACAGCTGGCTTTGTCCTTCTAAGGTGATTTCTATTCTTCATAAAATATTAGCTGGCGCTACTATGATTTTATTATTTGCCTGAAATTAACAACAAACGCGATACAAACCTGATCATTTACGAACTGTCGCAATTCATCCCTGATTAGAAACAATCCAAACAATTCAGACTTGTACCCTCCTGGTACCAGGCCTACCTTGCGACTCATTAAACCTTAAACGATGGGAATCAAAATCACGCTTTTCATCACCCTGATGATGTATGCCCTTGTGATCAGCCAGAGTCTTTTTTACTTCCTGGCCATGACCAGCACGATGAAAAAAATGCAGGCGCCAACCTATATCGAAACCAGGAACCTGTTGACGCGGGCACTGGCGGTACCCCTGCAATGGGTTTATTATATCGCGATGGCCGCCACTGTCCTGCTCGCAGCTTTCTGCGTAGTCAACCCTACAGGTGTGCTTTTTATTTGCTCTGTAATTGCACTGGCAGCCCTGCTCGCTGATGCCCTGCTGGCTGTAAAAGGAAATATCCCGCTCAATGAAATGATCAGCAACTGGACCACGGCTGAATATCCTTCCAACTGGAAAAAATACCAGTTAAAATGGTTCAGACTCTACCATATACGCCAGGTCATTAACCTGACAGGTTTTGTAAGCCTGGTTGCCGGCTGGGTATTTGGCGTTTGACCCCTGGGTAAATAACCATTAAATAATATAAAATGAAAAAACTTGCATTAACCATGACGCTTGCTGTTGCAACAGTAGCAACGGCCATCATTTCCTGCAATAGCGGACCAAGAGCTGCTACAGGGAATATCCAGATCTCCCATGATAGCCTTGTAAAAAGAGGAAGTTACCTGGTCAACGCGATCGGCTGTGACGACTGTCATTCACCTAAAAAGTTTGGACCCCATGGGCCGGAGATCATCCAGGAACTACGCTTTTCAGGTTTCCAGGCAAATGGCATATTGCCAAAGGTCGATACTAATGTTTCGAAAAAAGGATGGATCATGTTCTTACCTGACCTCACTGCAACGGTTGGTCCCTGGGGTATGAGCTTCGCCGCGAATATCAGTTCTGACGTTACAGGTATTGGTAACTGGTCCGAAGAGCAATTCATGAGGGCTATTCGTGAAGGAAAGTCAAAGGGCCTGGTGGAAAGCCGCCCCCTGATGCCGCCGATGCCCTGGGAACAATACCGCAACCTCGACGACACAGACCTGAAAGCAATCTTTGCTTTTCTGAAAACAACCAAACCAGTTGAGAACCGTGTGCCGGGCTGGAAAAAGTGGAGCGAACTCTGATCATTAAAATCTCAAAAAACCTTATCATGAAAAAAAAGATCGAGATCAGCGCATTTATACTGATTTGCATTATGGTGATCAGTCTTGCTGTGAAGGCAGGTCGCCATCATGACCAGTGCAGGGAGTGCAACTTCGCAGTAAAAAGCGTCAAATAAAACATAACCCCTCAGAATAAACCATCCTGCAAGCGAAAGTTTGCAGGTTTTTTTATTGCTTCCATTCAACTCTTATTCGTCTTGCATGGTGATCGTGGCTGATTTGTCGCCATGGGTAAACCGGGCGCTAAACCAGTACCTGCCTCCTGGACGATCAGTCGGGTACCAGTGACGATGTTCGTTTACGATAATAAAAAGCCCATCATCATCGCCCAGGGCAATGAATCCATCTCCCGGGGGTTGGCGGTGAAAATAATTGAGGCTATATTCTTTGATCAAATGTTCCGCATAGGGACGGGCCTCTGAGACTACGATACCCAGCTCGCTGATTGAACATACTGATGAACCATCAAAAGGCTTGTCGGAATGATTATCGAGGTCGAACCGCGCAATAAACTCCACGATATTTCCATTGTTGTCAAAAAAATACAACGCTTTCGCATTCCAGTTGACAAAATTGGCGACAGTATCTTCGTCTTTCACCGGTATCAATGACAGGTTTGCGCCAGCCCAGTTATGCGCCAATGAAAATTGATTTGAAGGAATATTAAAAGCGAAATGATAACTGGCGCCAGCCGACTCATCTTTTTTAAAAACAAGGGTAGAAAGTCCGGCGGATAATTTCAGCGTGTGATTATCTTCATACAGTATATCCATGCCGAGGCTGTGGTGGTAGAAATGCCGTGTCTGGCTGATATCTGCACACAGGAGTTGTACCTCATGGATATTCATGGAGTTTCATTTTGGGAGTTTATTTGCAGATGCAAAATCCTTACCATCCTGAAATTTATTCAAAAAAAAAGTGATAGCTACTGGCAGCACCGCTGAGAACCGCCAGGCCATCACTTTAAACCTACCATTGCTTAAACAGCTTACAATACCGGTCGTATGTCGCTGAATAAGATCTTTGCTGCCCCCTTGCCCATCACAGATAACTTGATGGCAAACGCGGCGATCTCAAAAAAGTGTACTATACTTTTCATGATTGCTTTATTTAATAATTACCAGGTTGAAGTTTTGAAATAACTGCCCGCGGAAGACTTATCCTGGCTAAACCTGATGACGAGCCATTGCTGACCATCTTCTGTCTTCTCAAACGCCCAGTAATAAGTTGTCGGCTTCAGTTCTTCTTTTTTCGCAGGCCGATCGAAATTGCTGCTCTTAGCACAGGAATAAAATCCGCGATAATTTCCTTTTTCCGGGTAGATGGTAAATGACTGATCCAATTCATTCACACGTATTTTCCCTTTTTGATAGGTAAACGCTTCAGTACTGCAATAGCCTGTATGCGTTTTGATCACCAGGAAAAACTCAGCCTCCCCGTTTTCTGTGAAATTGAAAGCAACCGACCGGGTATAAGGATTACCGATATATTTTTTCCCGTCATAGCTCCACCAGTTGCTCATCGAAAACGAGCCATTCAGCCATTTACCCACCAGTGCGGCCGGAATTTTGTCATAGGATTGAACCGCTTTGACGGTATCCGCGCATCGCGCATTTGCGATCACAACTGATACCAGCATCGCTACTACCAGAAATATTTTTTTTGTCTGCATGATTTTAGAATTTAAGGGCTTCATACTTTATTTAAAACAATCATCTACGCCACCATCATCCCTTCCGAAAGGCTTTCCTGCACGCGGCGGAATCGATCGGCAGAAAGTTCTTTTTCCGCGACGCTTACCAGGAAACTAAAAACTGGCTGCGGCGCGTTTCTCTCCGTCGCTTTTAACCAATGGCATATTTCAGCATTGCTTAACCCGCGCATCATCCAGGCGCTGAACAGCTCCATTTCTTTCGGATCGATAGACGCAACGATCCGCTGGTTGAGCGCGATCAGCTCAGCATCGGTATAATAGCGCCATAGCACTTTGTTTAGTACCGTTTCTTCTTTAGCCATATGTTCCAGGTTAAATATCATAAAACTGGTAAAGGCCTTATTGATCGCCTGTCCTGTTTCGATCTTTACACCAGCTTTAATGGCGTGTTGGTACACCATCAGTAAACCTCTCAGGTTCTCAGACAACTGATGGTCTTTTTCATGCTCCTGCTCAAATGCATCCACCAGTGAAGGTTCATACTGCTGGATGGCAGGTAATACAAACTCATCCTCATGTTTTGCATGGCCGTCAAAAACCCCGGCGACAAGTCGCACTTTCGCCAAAGCCGCTGCGGCTTCATTCGAGTCTGTAAATGAGGTTTGCTGGAGAGTCAGTGAAGTATCATACAACATTGCCCTCAACGCCTTGTGCACCTGGTTAAAAATATTATATCGTGACATCGGTTTAAATATTTACGTTGCTGAACGCAACTTTGATTAACAATAATTTTACTTTCTTTTATGCAGCCGCATCGCTTACAATGACAGCCGGTTTGCTATTTACCGGTTTTGTGAGTAAAGCCGATACATATCGTGCGCAGAGTTCACCGGGGTTATACCTGCTAAACTCCTGGCTCATCTTTTCCGCATTCGTTCTATAAGTGGTATCAGATAAGATCAATTGAGTTGCTTTACGTATCTGGGCAGGCTTTGGCTTTTCTGTGCGCAGGTTGATCCCAAGTTTGAAATAACCAATCCGTGCACATATCTCGTTCTTACCCTCATGAACACCCGCTACTACCATGGGCAGGGCATTCTGAATGCCGAGCATCACACCACCATAACCACCATTGGTGATATACGCGTTGGCGTAGGGCATCACCTGGTCAAAGGGAATAAAATCTTCGATGATAATATTACGTTGGGGGAATCTCTGTCTCAGTTCCTCGGTCATGGAGCCCCCCGTGGTGCACACAACCAAGACATCCGTTCCTTTGAAAGCTTCCAGCGTAGGAACCAGTAATTTTTCAACATCACCTTCCACAGTGCCCTGGGTAACCAGGATCACGTTGTTGAATTGCGATAAGCGTGGATCATACCAGCTGGCTGATTTCTTGGAAGAATATGGTAACAGGGATCCAATGAACCTCACATTCCGGCTCATATCACTGCGATGGTATTCAAATCCCGGTGTACCGCTTTGCAGGTATAGGTCAGAAGCTTTTACTGAGATGTCGAATATGAATGTGTGACCCCAATCCACTCCGAATTTGCCCAGCATTTCATGTGTCACCTTATTGGCCCTGCGAAAAAGAATCCGGTTGGTTACATACCTGAGAAAAGCCTGGCGAAGTTTTCCAAACGTGGTATAAGACGGCGTCATACCAAGCCCGGTGGGTGGCAGATCGCGGGAGTTTTCCATCAATGGCGCAATACCGACTCCTACAACAGGAACACCAAATACTTTTTTTACCAGCGGAATGGCAGTAAACGTACATTCAGCTATGACCAGGTCAAAGGGAAACTCTTTCCTGATCTCTTTCATATCGGCAACGAATTTTGGCGCCTGTTTGACAAAAACATGAATGAGGTCAAAAACGAGTTTTTTGATCTTATTGTTGATCTTTTCTCTTTCGGGAATAAGTTCAGCGAGGTTGTCGCCGGTAAAATCCACGGCTTTTACATAGGGATAGAACGGGATGCCGAGTTTTGCGATCTTTTCGGAATAGCTCATCCCGGTATACCATCTTACATCGCATCCAATTTGCTGCAGGTGTTTGGCAAGACCCGTCAATGGATTCACATGTCCTTCTGCGGGCATGCTGGCAAACAGTATCCGTTTACCGATTAGCGCTTCCACGTTGTCACGGTTCATGATTAAAAAAGGTTTAATGGTTAATGTTTCGAATAGACTGTAAATATGCACACAAACCTTTGCGTGAAGGAAGAGCGGATTGGATGAGTTGTTTTGATACTTGCACCAATTGCGACGGCCCGGTAATTTCCGATGCAGTTCATGCCCGGTTTTTATCATTGCATCCCGGCAGACTGCCACTTCATGACTACAAATACTCAATTTGTATCATCATTGGTTATATTTGATATTACCTAAAATTTGTGGCGTAGGTGAAAAAAACCGGGCTCTATATCTTTATTTTTTTAATATCAACCTTCCACCTGGTTGCGCAACAGGCCAGGCAATATTCCTTTACCCATTATGGCACTGCAACAGGACTTCTCTCCAATGAAACCACCTGTAGCATTCAGGATGAGCAGGGTTTTATCTGGATCGGCACCAACCGTGGATTGCAACGTTTCGACGGGCACCGCTACCTGAACTTTGTACATAGTAAAGACGATCCCCGCTCAATTCCCCACAACTATATCTTTCAGCTCCTGTTCGACAATAAAAACAACCTTTGGATCCTGACCGGTGATGGTAAGGTGGGCGTATTTGATACAAAATGGTTCGAGTACAGGGAGACACCGGTTGTGGTTAAAAATCCCAAAGTACTCATGATTGAGCGGGAGCTGATCCTGGATGAGCAGGGTAATTTGATGATCGTATTTCACAACAATGAAATCGTGACCTGGAACCCGGGAACCAAGGAATTTTCCGCCGCTTATAATTTTATTCCGGTACCAGCAGACTGGCCCGTCGTAGACATCAAACAACAACCCGGTACCAAAAAATACTGGATCGGGCGCCGCGACGGGCTGGTGATCTATAACCACGAAACCGGCAACATGAGTTACTGGGGCAATAATGTGGAGAAAGAACCGATCATCGATACCTGGGGTAAAGTGCCTGTACCCAACTATTTTCATTTTGACCAGCAGGGCCGTGTATGGTTTGATACCTGGCTGGGTGCTCCTACCATCTTTGCGTATGATTTAAAGAAAAACGAAATCGTACTGGAGCGACATGATCTTTTATCCATTATTGAAGGATATCACGAAACCAAAGGATTTCTAGAAAGAAAGGATGGGTCAATCTGGGTAAAGGGTCTTAATGTTTTTGCGCAATACCTGGAAAAAGAAAAAAGGTTTCAGGCGGTTTATAATGGATATCAAAATGAACAAAGTATCCAATTTGACCGGGTAACCCATCTTTATGAAGACCGGGACGAGAATGTGTGGGTGTCGACAAACAATAATGGGCTCTATTTTTTTAACCCCTCTGAACAATTCTTTACCAATATCAGGCATATTGACCGCAATAGTCATCTCCCGGGAAAAGGCGGGATGCTTTCTTTTATCCTTACCCGGCAGGGTACACTACTCGCCGGAGCCTGGGGTGAAGGTCTTTACCGCTACGACAGTAATTACCGGATGGTACCACTGGGAATACGTGGGATCAACGAAAAATCATCGCCCTGGGTTTGGAGTATGTGCATGTCTCCCGATAGCAATACCATCTGGATGGGGGCGCAGCCTGGGATCTACGAGCTGGACCAGCGAACGCAGGTAGCTAAATTTCATCACCCCACTGTATTAAAAGACAGAACGATCCGTCAGGTCGGCATGGACCGGCTCGGTAATCTCTGGATCGGCACGCAGAGCCTCGGCATTTTTAAATGGACGGCTGAAAAGGGAAGAAAAAAATTTGATGATGGATTAAAGCAATTCCCGGCGTTATCCTCGGGACAGATACTGAAAATTTATACCTGCAAAAAGGGATACGTGTGGGTAGGCACCTCCGATCTTGGCTTGTATGCAATCGATCCCGCCACCGACAAAATTGTTTATCATTTCGGCACTACCGAACCACCGGAAAGAAGACTGTTGAGCGATAACGCGGTATCCGTGATCCAGTACGACGACACAACGATGGTGATTGCCGCCCGCGGCCTGCACATCTTCAATACAAAAACCGGGAAAATGGTGAGGTCGATCACCATGCCTGAGTCGGTAACCGGTAACCTGGCGTCGATGGAAAAGGATGACAATGGGTATATCTGGCTTTCTCTTTCGGACGGACTTTACAGGGTGAACCTGCGTAATGAGATATTTATCCATTTCGATCGTATAGATGGGATCATGAATGATCATTTTGTAGAAGGTGCTTCCTATTGTTTACCAGGTGGCCGGTTGATCTTTGGCTGCGATAACCAGCTGATCCTTTTTGATCCGCTACGTGTAATGCTCAATGAGCCCGCGCCGGATGTAGTGGTAAGTGGTTTCAAACTCAGGAACCAACCCTTGCGCGTGGATTCACTGCTGAGTCATGAGCGTATCGAACTGGGAGCAGAAGACAATACGATCGCCATTGAATTTTCCGGGTTGGGCTATGGCCGGGCTTACTTAATCAAATACAAACTCGAAGGACTCGATAAGGACTGGGTGCTGGCCGACAAAAGCAACCAGGCTGTGTATTCTTATATGCCAACAGGTGACTATACTTTCCTGATGAAAAGTGAAGATGCCGATGGTAATCCTTCAAAAAATATTACCAAACTTTTCATCCGTGTAAAACCACCATTCTGGAAAACCTGGTGGTTCCTCGGCCTTGCGATCTTTGCGACTGTGGGACTGGTGTACTGGATCGACAAGCAAAGAACACAAAAGATCCGTGCTACGGAAAGCATACGCACCCGTATTGCCACCAGCCTTACCGAAGACATGAGCAATTCACTGGCCAGCATCAATATCTCCAGTGAACTGGCCAAAAATAAAATTGATACAGATACCGGCCGTACCAAGGAATATATCGCCCAGATCAGCGATGCCAGCAACAGGATGGTTCAGTCGATGTACGACATGGTGTGGAGCATCAACCCGGGCAACGATACCCTGCCGGATACGATTGCCAGAATGAGAGAATTCGCCATCGAGATCGAGAATACTTTTGACCTGGTGATCGTGTTTGACATTGACCCAAGGGTGATGAAGCTGAAACTGGATATGGAATACAGGTATGAGATCCTGTCTATTTTCAAGGAAGCCGTGACGAATGTGGCGCGACATGCCAACGCCCGACATGTGCAGATTAGCCTGCGCCTGCGCAATTCGAAACTGATCATGCTGGTTGAAGACGATGGTAAAGGATTTGACCTGGAAACCGGTCTGCTGGGACGCGGTATCAGCGATATGCGACGCCGCGCCTCTGCTATTGACGCGTCATTCTATATCGAGTCGAATGTAAATACCGGCAGTATTGTCAAACTGGAGATGAATGTTTAATCAACTGAAATGAAGGATAATAAAATCCATTGACATTTCAATTCTGCAACATCCTTATTTGCCCATCCATTTTTTAAAGTCGGCAACCTTCTCGCGGCTCACCAGTGACTCTTTATCCACTGATGGTTTGAGGGTGAGCAAAAGCCTGTTGCCAAAATAATCGTGTATCTGGTCGATGCTGGCAATGGATACGTAGAAGGAGCGGCTGATGCGGAAGTATTTATCAGGATCGAGCATCTCTTCCAATTCATCCATGGTGTAGTCCACAACGTATTTTTTGTTGTCGTTGGTCTTAAAGAAGTTCAGCCTGCCGTCGCTGTAGAAATAAGCGATATCCTGCACTTCAATACTGATCAGTTTTTGTGCATGCTTCACCAGGAACCTCTTCCTGAATTCTTTGGGTTGAAGTTTTTGTTTGAGCTCTTTTACCAGGTTGTCTACGTTCAACGGATCCGAACTGCCATTGCTGCTGGCGCTATACATCACCTGCAGGTTTTTCAATTTGTTGAGGGCTGCTTCGAGGTCTTCTTTCTGGACCGGCTTAAGGAGATAATCGACGCTATTAACTTTGAATGCCTTTAATGCATACTCATCGTAAGAAGTAGTGAAGATCACCGTGCTTTTCACTTCCACTTTGTCGAAAATTTCAAAGCTTTGTCCATCAGCCAGTTCAATATCCATCAGGATCAGGTCCGGGGCGGGATTTGATTCCAGCCAGTTGACCGACGAGCGGATGCTATCGGCCACGCCCACCACTTCCGCGGTGCTGTCGACTGATTCCAATGTTTTCCTGAGCTTTTTTACTGCCAGTTCTTCATCTTCGATGATTAAGACCTTCATGGTTTTCGTTTTTGGTGTGTAAGGGCAAGATACAGCAGGTTGCGGTACTGTGAAAGTGCGAAACGCCTGTTTGGGTAAAATCAGGTGATGAACTGCTGTTTTCGAGTATAAATTGTAAAGGATTTACAGGCTATGGCTGGATCAGTGGCACCACCACCGCGAACTCCTTCCCATCGTCCCGCACGCTGATCTCCTCCTTTTTCATCAGGCGGTATTTCTTTACGATATTGGTCAGCCCTACCTTATTGGATGACACCATCCTGTCCTTACGCTGCAGGTTATTGGTCACCACCAGTTTGCCGCTGTTCGTTGTCATAATCAGGATATGCAGGGGACTGTCTTTCAGGATCATATTGTGTTTCACCGCGTTCTCCACCAGCATCTGCAGGGTAAGCGGGGGGATCTGGTATTCATTATACCGTTCGTTGATCCGGGTTTCCATTTCCAGTCCATCACCGTACCTGGTCTTCAGCAGGTGAAAATAAGAGTGAATGAACTGCATCTCTGATTCGAGGGTGGTG
>JAEZRB010000327.1 GCA_023412975.1 Bacteroidota bacterium
TCTCGTTACTGGTCGGAGCCGGTATCGGGTTTTTATCGGGTCTTATCGGCATCGGTGGCGGAATCATTCTTTCTCCCGTACTGCTGCTGTTAAAATGGGCCGACTTGAAACAGACCGCAGCCATCAGCGCGCTGTTTATTTTCGTCAATTCCCTATCCGGGCTTGCGGGTCAATTTACAAAAGGAGTTCAGTTCAGTTCCGATATGTATGCTTATGTAGCGGTGGCTTTTATTGGAGGAATCTGCGGCGCCTACTATGGCTCCCTGAAATTCAGGCAACCGATCCTGAAATATTTGCTCGCAATCGTTTTGATGGTAGCTGCTTATAAGTTACTTCTTACGAAGGCATAATTGTAAGCAGTATATTACTTGAAGACATTTTATTTCTCTCCCAGGGCTGTGGGAAGTCCATCCATGCTCAGCAAATTTTTCTCCTTTTTATAGTCTTCCAATCCCTGGGCTCCTTTCTTCTCTGCCCATTTGTGAGCATGATCCCTTTCCCCGGTGTATTCATAGTATGGTACACCAAAGCCACAGGAAGTCTGCACGCGGGTTATATCCGCCACGATAATCTGCCTGGTAGCGGGCAGCAATGTAAACTGGGAGGACAATTCATCCCACTCACCCACTCCCGGCAACACTGTTTTTCCCTGTCCATATAAGCGTAAAATATTAGGTGGCCCGTCGAACGCGCAAAACATGAAGGTAATTCTCCCATTCTCAAGGAGATGGGCCGAGGTTTCATTACCGCTTCCAACAATATCCAGGTAGGCGACACAGTTGGGTGAAAGCACCCGGAAAGTATTCAGTCCTTTTGGAGAAAGGTTGATATGCCCTTCAGCACTTAAAGGCGCTGTGCTGACGAAGAACATATGCTGGGCTTCAATAAACTTGCGGTGATGATCGAGGATAGTATCACTGAATTTTCCCATTCTGGATGAAATTAAGGTTAAGCTTAAGGCAGATAGCATGCAAAGATATTGATCTCGTACAAGAGTGCGGCCGCCCATAGGTGAGGTGTATAAAACCTATCCCCCAGCCTTACCGGGAACCTAATTCGTAAATAAGTAAAGACTAAAGTAAATTCGTGTTATGAAGATCGAGATCCTATTATTTGGCCAGTTAACCGACCTGCTTAAAACAGGTTCGATCTCTGTGGATCCCGTCCATGACACAGACGAGTTAAATCGTCAGTTGCAGGAGCGGTATCCCGCCTTGCAGTCGGTTAGCTATATTATGGCTGTAAACAAGCAGACAGTAACTAATAATGTAAAACTTACGCCGGGAAGCGTGGTCGCCCTGCTTCCCCCATTTTCCGGTGGATAAAAATTTTCCATATGAACGTTACCAGCGCCAGACACTACTCAAGGAATTTGGCGAAGAAGGTCAGCAAAAGCTGCTGAATGCAAGCGTGCTGGTGATTGGCGCCGGCGGGCTCGGCTGCCCGGCGCTTCAGTACCTGGCTGCAGCAGGAGTTGGCAGCATCGGGATCGTAGATCATGATATCGTCGAACTTAGCAATCTTCACCGTCAGCCACTATACACCAGCGATGATCTAGGCTTGTTTAAAGCAGACCTTGCGGCCGAAAGATTAAAAAGGCTTAATCCGGAAATATCCACTACCGCTTACCGCGAATACCTCGATCCTTCAAACGCCCTGGATATCCTGAAAAAATTTGATATCGTCCTCGACGGCACCGACAATTTCGCAACAAGGTACCTGGTCAATGATGCCTGTGTTTTACTTGGTAAACCGCTGGTGTATGGTGCGATTTCCCAATACCAGGGCCAGGTAGCCATTTTTAATACCAGTTCCGCTGCCAGTGAAGCGGGTCCTGTAAACTACCGGGACCTGTTTCCCCAACCTCCTGTTGATGGCGAAGTACCTAACTGCTCAGAAGCTGGCGTCCTGGGCGTTTTACCTGGTATCATCGGCACGATGATGGCGTCTGAAACTATCAAACTGATAACCGGCATCGGCCAGCCACTTGTTTCTTGTATGCTTAGTTTTAACGCTCTTAGTAACCAGTATTATCTATTTCAAATAACACCCCGGGCTGGCACCCGATCGCTGATACCAGCCAATGAGAAAGCTTTCCGAAATATGGACTATGCAGGGCTTTGTGCTTCTTCAGCGATCGTACCAGAAATTGATTTGGCTGAGTTTGATCAAATGCTAAAAACCGGGCAGGCAGACCTGATCGATGTGAGGGGAGAAAATGAATTGCCGTCAATTGACGAATTCAGCCATCTACGGATACCACTGCAAGATCTCGAGTATACAACACCTGAACTTAAACACGATACCGTGATCGTATTTTGTCAGACTGGCAAGCGGAGCAGGACAGCAGTTTCCTTACTAAGTAAAAAGTTTGGAGGCTCTAAAAAAGTCTATAGCCTTAAAGGCGGTATTGCCGCCTGGAAGAAATTGTACATGGAGAATATACAATGAAAGAAAAGAAATTGAAGAACATTTTTATGCAGGGGCCGATCCCACCCGCTTTTATCGCTGAAAGTATACAGAAGCATAGCAGTCGTACTGATATTGGTGCGCATAGTATATTTCTTGGGCAGGTGCGCGCCGATATAATCGAAGATAAAAAAGTGACCTCCATTGAATATACAGCCTACGAAGAAATGGCTCTGGAAAAAATGCACCAGATCCGGGAAGAGATTTTTGAAAAATATGAGCTCACTTGCATGCATGTTCATCACAGCCTTGGCAATGTAGCCGCGGGAGAAATATCACTTTTTGTATTCACTTCCTCGGTACATCGCAAACCGGCGGTAGAGGCATGTAAAGAAGTTGTGGAGCGGATAAAATCTGAGTTACCTGTTTGGGGCAAAGAACTGTTTGGTGATGACAGTTACCAGTGGAAGAAAAATACAAACTAGGTACAGACGGTATAAAATACAGAAGTTTCTGAAATTATTGTATGGTTAATATTACACATAAAGCAAATACACTTCGTCAGGCTGTGGCCTCGGCTATCATTACGGTTTCAAATCATGAAACGATCGAAGCAGTAAAAAACAGGAAGGTCCCCAAAGGAGATATTATTGAGTTTTCCCGTGCGGCCGGCCTGCTCGCCATTAAAAAGACCAGCGATGTAATTCCAGACTGCCATCCCCTGCCTGTAGAATACGCGTCTATCAGTTATGAAATTGAGGACATGCAGATCAGGATCTTTGTCGAAGTTCATACAATCTACAAAACAGGCGTGGAAGTTGAAGCCATGCATGGTGCCGCCATCACAGCGCTAACGATCTACGATATGCTTAAACCGCTTGACAAAGGAGTGGAGATATCAACGATCAGGCTTGAATCTAAAAAAGGTGGCAAAACTGATTTCCGTAAAAGCGAAACAACTGACCTTAAGACTGCTGTAATCGTTTGTTCTGACACTATCACAAAAGACAAAGGCGAGGATACCAGCGGGCAAAAGATCATAGACAAGCTTGAACAGTTTAGCATTACAGTTTCGGATTACGAGATCATTGCAGATGATAAGGATAAAATACAATCCCACGTGAAAAGCCTATGTGATGCGGATTACGATCTTATCCTGTTGACTGGTGGCACAGGTGTTTCTCCACGTGATAACACACCTGAAGCTGTTCAACCGTTGCTGGATAAGGAAATACCGGGGATCATGGAAACAGCCAGGAACTATGGTCAGCAACGAAGTCCTTATGCGATGCTCTCACGGGGTATCGCAGGTTTTATAAAGGACACGCTTGTCATTACTTTGCCCGGATCAACCAGGGGTGTTGAAGAATCCATGGATGCCTTGTTTCCTTACGTATTTCATGTATTCAAGGTCAGGCAGGGAAAAAGGCATGACTAATTAGTGATACTTCTCATTATGTAATTCAGGAAAAAAAAAGCGAACCGGTTGGTTCGCTCTGAGTCGTTGGAGATATTTCATAAAAATAAATTCTACACCAGTTCTTCTTTTGCTGTTTTATTATATTCGTCAATAAGCCTTTTCTGAAGATCAAAGGGTACAGGCTCATATGCCAGGAAACTCATCTTAAACTTTGCCCTGCCCTGAGTGATCGAGCGCAGAGAAGAGGAATACCCATCCATCTCAGCGAGTGGTACCCTGGCGATGATTTTTTGAAAATGTCCCTCGCTGTCGATGCCTTCCACGATTGCGCGCCGGCTTTGCAGGTCACCCATCACAGCGCCGGTCAGATCGTCGGGGCATAATACTTCCACGCGGTAGATTGGCTCGAGTACCTGCGGGTCCGCCTGTTGGAAAGCTTGGCGGAATGCCTGTAGACCGGCGATTTTAAAGGAAATATCATTGCTGTCGACCGGGTGCATCTTACCATCATATACGCATACCCGAATATCCCGTGCATAGGAACCCGTCAAAGGACCATTATGCATTTTCTCCATCACCCCTTTCAGGATGGAAGGAAGGAACCTGGCATCAATCGCGCCACCCACAATACAATTATAAAAAACCAGTTTTCCACCCCAGTCGAGGTCATACACATCCCTGCCTCTTACTGTGAGATCCCTGGGTTCATCCATACCCTCATGCCAGGGTTCGATTCGCATAAATACTTCACCAAACTGACCGGCGCCTCCGCTTTGCTTTTTATGACGATAATTGGCATCGGCCATCTTGCGGATCGTTTCGCGGTAAGCAATTTTTGGTTTCACAAATTTCACTTCCAGTTTGTGATTGTGTTCGATCTTCCATTTCGCCACCGCCAGGTGCATATCTCCCTGGCAATGGATCAGGGTTTGTTTCAACTCAGGTGAGACTTCTACAAGCAAAGTGGGGTCTTCTTCACGTAGCTGGTGCATGGCTTGCGACAGCTTTTCCTCCTCCCCTTTTTTTATCGTTTCAATTGCCACCGTCATGTTGGGTGGCGGGAATTCGATCGAAGGCAATTCGTAGTTCTTACCGCGAGCATGAAGTGTATTGTTTACATGGGTGTTCTTCAATTTTAACGTGGCGCCAATATCACCGGCCACCAGTTCATTTACATTCGTACGCTTGTTACCTTCAACCAGGAACAATTGGGATATTTTCTCCGTCACACCCGTTGATTCATTTTCCAGTTCCATCCCGGTTTTGATAGTGCCCGAATACACTTTAAAGAAAGACAATTCGCCTACATGAGGTTCAGACACTGTTTTGTAAATAAATATGCAGGCCGGACCATTGGCATCACAGGCAAGCTTTTCACCTTTCCTGGTAACCTGCGGCGGCATTTCATTCGCACTGGGGCATACATTATCGATAAAGCCCATCAGGCGGCCGCTTCCCATATTTCGTTCTGCAGACAAGCAAAACAAGGGGAAGATGTCGTGGCTGATCATGGCTTTTTTCAGTCCTATTTTCATCTCATCTTCATCCAGTTCACCTT
>JAEZRB010000019.1 GCA_023412975.1 Bacteroidota bacterium
AGGTTGAGGTTGAGGTTGAGGTTAAGGTTGAGGTTAAGATTGAGTTTTTACAGGGATAAATGAAAGTGGTTTCACAAAAAACGTTCATAAAAAATGACCGCGCCACATTCGCAGATAATTTTTGAAACGGAAAGGTTGGTGGTAAGACCTTATCAGCAGGAGGATAGCGAATACTTTTTTATGATGAATGGCGACGAGGAGATCGTACGATACATCCGGCCGCCAAAGTCAAGGGAGGAATCCGACCTGTTTTTAAAGGATGTGATTAAATACTCGCAGGAAAATCCCTTATATGGAAGATGGGCAGTCTTTGAAAAAGAAAGTGGCGAATTCGCCGGTACATTTGCCGTAATTCCCATTGAGAATGCCGATACCATGCAGTTGGGCTATTCACTGCTCAAACGCAACTGGGGAAAAGGGTTTGCTACTGAACTAACCCTGGCAGGTCTGCAATATGTATTCACGAGGACGCCGCTCACAGAAATTTATGCCATCACAGAAGCAGGCAACATGGCCTCGCAAAAAGTTTTGCTGAAAGTAGGATTTAAATTCCAGCGATCTTTCGAAGAAAACCGGAAAGAATTATTTCAATATAAATATTAGAACTTCGCCGTCATCCCCGTATAGTTATGCGGGGTAATAGCCTTCAATTCTTTTTTTACACCGTTGCTGATCTTAAGACCGTCGATAAACTGGTGAATTGCTTTCTTGTCGATCTTATGGTTGCCCCTGGTCAGGTCTTTTAATGCCTCGTATGGTTTGGGGTAATTCTCCCGGCGCAGTATGGTCTGTATGGCTTCAGCCACAACTGCCCAGTTGTTATCAAGATCTTCATGAATTTTGGGATCGTTGATCAACAATTTACCCAGGCCTTTTTCGATCGATCTAAATGCGATGATCGTGTGTGCAAAGGGGACGCCAATATTACGGAGTACGGTGGAATCGGTGAGGTCGCGTTGCAGCCGCGAGATAGGCAACTTCGACGAAAGGTGTTCGAAGATCGCGTTGGCGATGCCCAGGTTCCCCTCTGCATTTTCAAAATCGATGGGGTTCACTTTATGGGGCATAGCCGAAGAGCCCACTTCGCCTTTTTTTGTTTTCTGTTTAAAATATTCCATCGATACATAGGTCCATATATCGCGGCAAAAATCAACCAGGATATTGTTGATCCTTTTGATACTGTCAAAATGCGCCGCGAGGTTGTCGTAATGCTCGATTTGGGTAGTGAATTGCTGCCTGCTGAGACCGAGGTGGTCGAGGAAGCTGTTTCCAAACTGTACCCAGTCGGTTTTTGGAAAAGCTACATGGTGTGCATTGAAATTACCCGTAGCGCCACCAAATTTTGCACTGAAAGGGATCGTTATAAATTGTTCAACCTGGGCCTGTATCCGCTCAGCAAATACCATGATCTCCTTACCCAGCTTCGTGGGACTTGCCGGCTGACCATGAGTATGTGCGAGCATGGGAATCTCTTTCCATTCCTGCGCGAGAAGTTTCAATTGCGTGTTCAGATTTAACAGGCCCGGCAGGTATTCATATTCTATAGCATGTTTCCAAAGAAGGGGAATGGAGGTATTATTAATGTCCTGGGAAGTCAGCCCGAAATGAATCCATTCAGTGGCGGTTTTATCATCGGTTTTTTCCAGTTCATTTTTCAGGAAGTATTCTACCGCTTTTACATCATGATTGGTTATATATTCAATCTGTTTGATCTCCTGGGCATCCTCGGGGCCGAAATCCTCCACCAGTTTTCTGAGGTATTTGGATGTTTTACCGGAAAGTTTGAAAAATTTCTTTTTTTCCAGGAACAGCAGGTATTCCACTTCCACCAGCACGCGATATTTCATCAGGGCATATTCGGAAAAATATTCATCCAGGTGTTGTACCTGTTTACGATAACGGCCGTCGATAGCAGAGATAGCAGTAAGTGCGGAAAGTTCCATGAAACAAACGTATTTTAATACTTAAATCCCAAAATCCTAGCTTTGCGGCAAAGATAAAGAACCCAAATTGTAGTAATGAAAGATATAAGTGGACTTCCCGGCGAAGGGGTGAATAAGATTCGTGTAGGCATCGTCAATTACCTCAATACAAAGCCGCTGATCTATGGATTGCAGCAACCACCAATAAAGGAAATGATCGAATTGACCGGCGCTTATCCTGCAAAAGTGGCGCAGATGCTGATGACGGGACAGGTCGATGTAGGTTTGATACCGGTGGCGATAATACCGGAGCTACCCAGCTGGCATGTGAATGGCAATTATTGCATCGGAACAGAAGGGGAGATCGCATCAGTTGGTTTGTTCAGTGAAGTGCCCCTGCACAAGGTTAAAAGAATTTATCTCGACTACCAGAGCCGGTCTTCGGTCGCTTTATTAAAATGGCTGATGAAGGAGTCCTGGGGTATAAATGCGGAATTGGTAAATGCCGAGGACGAATCGTTCCGCGATAGGATACAGGGTGAATCAGCAGGACTGGTAATAGGTGACCGGGCATTGGAGCAGCGTAAACATTCTACCTTTATTTACGATCTTGGTAGTGAGTGGCGTGCTATTACCGGTTTACCATTTGTGTTTGCTGCCTGGATCAGCCTGCGGCCACTGCCGGAGGATTTTATTAAGATTTTTGACGAGGCTAATGCGATGGGCATCTCCCGCCTGGATGAAATAGTAAAGGAAAACCCTTACGACCTATACGACCTCAAAAAATATTATAGCCTGCACTTAAGTTACTTCCTTGATGAGCAAAAGCGACGTGGCATGGAGAAGTTTTTGGAAGTGATCGGGCAGAAGGAGTTTCAGGTCTCCGGATAAGCCTTTTTATTGGGTCAAAAGCTTTTAAAAACGCGGGTTTTAGGTTATTTTAGCGGCTAGCCATCCACCTTATTTGTAAGCTATCCGTATAATGCGCCACCAACTGACTGATCTTTGCAGGATTATTTTATTTCCTGTTTTTTTCCTTCTTGTACAACAAGGTTTTCTTGCTGCACAGACTTGCAATAACTGGCTGAATCTGCCTTCGTATCAATCGTATGTGAGTGTCGGTGACCTGGATGTGACAGGTACAAAAATAACCGTGGAAGCCACTTTTATGCGGACAGCACCTTATACAGGTGGCCAGATATGGGCGGGCGACCTGGTTTCAAAACACGTGCATCCTACCGATGCCAATTATTTATTGCGACCCAATAACGCAGAGATCACCACTTCCAATGGGTATTTCCGTACACCTGATATTTGTGAAATCGAGCTCAATAAGATTTACCATGCTGCCATGGTTTATGATGGCAGTACATTAAAATTCTACCGGAATGGCTATTTGATGAGCAGTGTACCTGCATCGGGAACGATGTATCAGAACAATTACGAAACCCGTATTGGTTTATATGATGCTTTGGTGCACAACACAAACCTGATTGGTTATATCAATGAAGTCAGGATATGGAATGTCGTAAGAACACAGGCTCAGATCCGGGCCTATATGAATACTTCTTTGCCCTCACCAGCCACACAATCAGGATTACTTGCATACTATACTTTTAATAGCCTTATCAATAAACAAGGGAACACGGCCTGGAATGGAACAATTGGTGGTTCTGCGACGATCAACCGAACGATACCGGATTGTAGCTTTGTGGCGGATTCGTGCGCAGCTAAGCCTGGAGAACTAGAGGGATCGTTTGATTTTGTTTATAAGCAGGATGTTTGTAGTCCTTTCAAAGTTCAATTTAACGGTACAGGTATTAATCCTTCTACTACTTTTTGGGACTTTGGCGATGGGAGTACAAAAACTGCAGATTTAAACCCATCGCATACCTATGATTCAGAAGGGAACTATTTGGTAAGATATGGTATTAGTGCCGGGGTATCCACCGACACTATTGAAAAATTAGTTACTATTCGAGTATTTGAGGAAGATGTAATTGTAACACCAGATACTACAATTTGTTCAGGCACTACAAAGCAACTGAGAACAAAGCCTTCATTGAGCTTTTGCTGGTTTCCTACAACTTATCTTGATAATCCCAACTCTCCTAACCCAACAACATCCACTCCTCACGATATTACCTACTATTTTACAGCTGAGACTACCGGTAACAATCTTATTGCAAATGGAAATTTTTCACAAGGAAACACAGGGTTTACTTCAGGGTATAATTATGCTAGCAATAACCTGACTGAGGGACAATATTACGTACACACCAATCCGTCAGCCTGGAATCCATCCCTAAGTAAATGTGGTGACCACACAACTGGTAATGGTAATATGATGTTGGTAAATGGCTCGCCCGTTCCGGATGTTAATGTATGGCGCCAAACTATAAATGTAAAGCCAAATACGAATTATGCTTTTTCCACCTGGATTCAGGCTTTGTATCCACCGAATCCCGCAATATTACAGTTTTCGATTAATGGACAAACGACAGGCGTAGTAATTACCGCTAGCCTGCCAACCTGTACCTGGGATCAATTCTACACTACGTGGAACTCGGGAAATAATACTACTGCAGTTATTTCAATCGTCAATAAGAATACCCAGATTCAGGGTAATGACTTTGCATTGGACGATATTTCATTTGCAGAGGTATTTGTTAAGCGTGATTCTGTTAAAATATTTGTTGACAAACCAGTTGTTACAGCAACGGTTGATACATCGATCTGCAGCGGTAAATCAGTTCAGTTACAGGCTTCAGGCGCACAGACATACCAATGGTCGCCCAGCCAGGGGCTAAGCAACACTTCTTCTGCAAGTCCCATAGCGACACCCTCGGTTTCCACTCGATATATAGTAACAGGGACTTCGTCAAAAGGTTGTATTGCAAAAGACACGGTTATGGTAAACCTTTTCCCCAAGGCATCAATTTTAGTATCGGATGATACTACGATTTGTAAAAACACAAATGTGAGCTTAGCGGCGAGTGGTGGCATCGGATATACTTGGACACCGTCGTCATCTTTAAGTAATCCCGCAGTAGCAAATCCGGTCGCCTCACCATTAGTCAATACGAAGTACTATGTTACCATAAAAGACAATTATGCCTGTGAGTATAGTGATTCTGTTAGTGTGTCTATAAGGCCGGATCCAGATTTTCAAGTCAATGCAGATGTATCCATTTGCCCGAAGGATTCCGCTCAGTTATGGGCTTCCGGAGGAGATGAATATGTTTGGCAACCGGCAGTAGGTATTTCTGGCCTGATTGGTCCTAACTTGAAGGCCTGTCCGAACGTTACAACCGAATACACTGTAAGAATCACGGAAAACACCTGTCATGAAACTGCGGAATTGAAAACAAGGGTAACTGTTTTGCCACTACCAGACTTATTAGTTCAAAAATCAAGTGACATTGATTGCAGGAATACGCAGTCAATCTTAAATGTAAGTGGTGCTTTAAATTATCAATGGTTTCCTGCACAGGGTCTAGATAATCCAGGGCTTCCAAATCCAGTCGCTCAACCAGGTATAACTACGAGATATTATGTTAATGGTACAAGTAATGACGGTTGTTCAAATGTTGACTCGATCGATGTATTCGTTTATCCTAAGCCGGATATCAGGGTAACTGCTGATACCATGATATGCAAAAATGCAAGTGCCCAGATTTACGCCAGCGGAGGAAATAGTTATTCCTGGTCACCAGCTGCATCATTAGATGACCCATCTTCGGCTAATCCAATTGCATCCCCCGATACCAGTACAAAATATTTTGTAAAGATTGTTGATGCTATCGCCTGTGAATATCTCGACTCAGTCCAGGTGATGATCAGGCCAGAACCCATATTCGATGCGATTGCCGGGGTGACAGGTTGCAAGGGAGACACTCTCCAGCTTTCTGCCTCCGGAGGGGATCAGTATGAATGGACACCCCCACTGGGTTTAAGCAATGCAGCGCTGGCCAATCCTCTAGCATTGCCGGGAGAGTCTAGAGACTATTCCGTGACTATTACGGAGTCTGTTTGTAACCAGTCTGTAACATTAAACACTAGCATCGTTGTATTGCCCTCCCCGATAATAACTGCAGTCAGTACTAATGATATTGATTGCAGCCAGGCTCAAACACAACTAACCGCCAGCGGTGCCAGCGAATACAATTGGTTTCCCGGTGACAGGATAAACAATCCTGACGTTTTCAATCCAATCGCAAGTCCCACCATAACGACTGAATACATCGTTAAAGGCACCGATTTAAATGGGTGTACAGGTTTCGATACTGTAGTAGTAAAAGTTGAAAACATTAATAAGAGTGAATATCTTATGCCGAATGCTTTTACCCCCAACAATGACGGTTTGAATGATTGCTATAAAATTAAATACTGGGGCTCGGTAGATGACTTCGAGTTCAGTGTTTTCAACCGTTGGGGTAATAGACTGTTTTATACAAAGGATCCTGGGCAATGCTGGGATGGTACTTTTAAAGGAATTCCTCAAGACCCCGGGGTTTATATTTACATGATTAAAGGGAAGACTTTTTGCGAACCTGAAGTGTTCAGAAAAGGAACTTTTCTACTCATACGGTAAGCTCTTGCCATTTAGCAAGCCATCTAATGAGCTGATGCTACGTTATAATATCTCATCAAATTTCCATAACTAGTTATTTTGGTTCAATCCAAACTGGTATTTTTGCGAAATTCTCTTAAAATGAAAGTAGTCATTTTTGCAGGCGGACTGGGAACGAGAATTTCAGAGGAAACTGAAAGTCGTCCTAAACCTATGGTGGAAATTGGTGGCAAGCCAATCATCTGGCATATTATGAAGATCTATGAACGATATGGTCATAGTGAGTTTATAGTGTGTTTGGGGTATAAGGGGTATATGATCAAAGAGTACTTTATGAATTATTATATGCATAATTCAGATGTTACCATTGATCTTAGCCGGAATCAATATAATATTCATACCAGTAATTCTGAATCGTTCAAAGTAACCTTAGTCGATACCGGTTTGAATACGAAGACGGCAGGTAGGTTGAAAGCTGTTCAAAAGTATATTGGGAATGAAGATTTTATGTTGACTTATGGGGATGGGGTTTGTGATGTAGATATAAATGAACTGGTGAATTTTCATAAGAGCCGAAATAAAATAGCAACTGTAACAGCAATCCAACTGGATGCGCGTTTTGGAGGTATGGATTTGGGTGCGAATGGCGAGGTAGTTTCTTTCCGGGAAAAGGCAAAAGATGAATCTAAATGGATTAACGGCGGTTTTTTTGTTCTGAAGCCAGATGTTTTCAACTATTTACAATCAAATATGGATGATATCATGTGGGAAGACGAGCCTCTTGAAAAGTTAACGAATGACGGGGAGCTTGTAGCATACCAACATAAAGGTTTCTGGAAATGTATGGATGCGCTCCGTGATAAGATTGAGTTGGAATCATTGTGGCAAAATAATCAGGCGAAATGGAAGGTTTGGTAGATATTAATAGTTTGAAGTCATTTTATGCCGGGAAAAAGGTATTTCTAACCGGTCATACTGGGTTTAAAGGAACCTGGATGACACTCTTGTTAAAAAAATTAGGCGCACTAATAAAGGGTTATGCTCTCGAGCCCGAAGAGTCAAAACAATTTTATGATCTGTTTTTACCCGGAAAACATATCGAAAGTATAATCGGTGACATCAGGGACAAAGTGAAAATGACAAATGAAATACTTTCTTTTCAACCCGATCTTGTTTTTCATTTCGCTGCACAACCACTGGTCCTCCGTTCTTATGAAATTCCAGCGGAGACATTTGAAGTTAATGTAGTTGGTACTGCAAATTTACTTGAGGCTATTAAACACTTGGAAAAAAGGGCCGCAGTTGTTGTTATTACGACCGATAAGGTTTATGAAAACAATGGCGAAAAGGTGATGTTCAAGGAATCCGATAGACTCGGAGGGTACGACCCTTACAGTGCGAGCAAGGCTTGTACCGAATTAGTTGTTGATTCATTTCGAAAATCATTTTTTAATCCGGAGAGGGTTACTCAACATAGGAAATCCATTTCGTCTGCCCGGGCTGGAAATGTTATCGGAGGTGGCGACTGGAGTAAGAACAGAATTATCCCTGATATTGCCAAAGCGTTGATGAAGGGTGATCCAGTGACGGTCCGCCAACCAGAAGCCATCAGGCCCTGGCAACATGTCCTGGAGCCATTATATGGATATCTTTTATTGGGAGCTGCTTCTTATGGTAACCAGAAACAGTTTTCTCAACCTTATAACTTTGGTCCTAAACCGGAAGATCATTTGACGGTGCGGGAGTTGGTGGAAATTGCCATTGATAACTGGGGTAGTGGTTCCTCTGTGACTAGCGGATCTGGTGAAAAGCCTCATGAGGCGAAACTGTTGCATCTTGATATCTCTAAAGCTATGGCAGAACTGAACTGGAATCCCAAGCTCAATGCCAGGGAGTCCATTGATTGGTCGATATCCTGGTATAAGACTATCAGTTCAAGGCAAGCAGAATTTACTTTTGAACAAATCGACAAATATCTCAATAGATGATTTTCAGCCCCACCGATCTTGACGGTGTATATGTAGTTGATATACAGCCTTTTGTTGATAACAGGGGCTGGTTTGCAAGAACTTATTGCAAAAATGAGTTTACCCAGATAGGGCATGAAGGGGAATGGGTTCAGTTAAACCATTCATTTACGATCAAAACAGGTACAATAAGGGGAATGCATTTCCAATTATCTCCTTACAAGGAAACAAAATTAGTTAGATGTATTGCAGGGTCAGTTTTCGACGTTGTAGTGGACTTACGAAAAGGGTCAAATTCGTTTTTGAAATGGACTAGTGTCTTATTAAGTGCCGAAAACAGAAAGATGATATACATTCCAGAAGGATTTGCGCACGGTTTTCAAACGCTTCAGGATAATTGCGAGTTGTTGTATCATCATACTGCCGCGTACATGCCGGGATGGGAGGGTGGAATTAGATTTGATGATCCTCTGGTAGGGATTAGTTGGCCGTTAAAAGTGTCAGAAATTTCGGAAAGAGATCAGGCTTATCCATTAATAACAGAAAGTTTTAAAGGCGTATTATGAAATGTAGATTTTGTCAGACAGAACTTGAGAATATATTTATTGACCTGTTTCATTCACCTGCTTCCAATTCCTTTTTAAGTCTAGAACAGCTAAATGAACCGGAACTTTACTATCCATTAAAAGTCTACACCTGCCACAATTGTTTTCTTGTACAAATTGACGAGTATAAAAAGTCTGACAGCATTTTTGACAATTCGTATGTATACTTTTCATCTTATTCAAAAAGCTGGTTAGAGCACGCACGGCTGTATGTTGATATGATGATTTCTCGGTTTGGATTCAACGAAAAATCATTAGTCTCGGAAATAGCTTCCAATGACGGTTATCTGCTGCAATATTTCGTACAAAAGAATATCCCTTCACTAGGTATAGAGCCTACGGCTAATACTGCTGAGGTTGCAAAAGGAAGAGGGGTTGATTCGGTAATCGATTTTTTCGGTGTCCGGCTGGCAAAAGATTTGGTATCAAAAGGTCTTAAGGCGGACTTATTATTGGGAAATAACGTATTAGCCCATGTACCGGATATAATTGATTTCACAAAGGGGTTGAAGATCTTCCTGAAGGATGGCGGAGTTGTTACAATGGAGTTTCCACACCTCGTGCAGTTAATTGAAAACAACCAATTTGATACTATTTATCATGAGCACTTCTCGTATCTTTCATTTACTACAGTAAGTAAAATATTCGATGCAGCTGGTTTGGAAATGTTTGACGTAGAGGAATTGCCAACTCATGGTGGTTCTCTAAGAGTTTTTGCAAAGCACAAGGAGGATATCTCGAAAACTATATCCGGCAATGTATCTTCAATGCTTGAAAAGGAGAGTAAAAAGGGGATATCAGATTTAAAGTATTATTCCGGGTTTCACTCAAAGGTTTTGAATATCAAGTTGGACTTGTTGAAGTTTTTGGAAGAACAGAAACGGATGGGGAAAGTGGTTGCAGCTTATGGCGCAGCTGCCAAGGGAAATACATTATTGAACTATTGTGGGGTGAAGTCAGATATGATCAGTTTTGTTGCAGATGCGAACCCGCATAAGCAAAATAAATTCCTGCCTGGTAGTCATATTCCTGTGGTAGACGAGCAGCATTTGAAGAATTCAAAACCAGACTATGTAATGATCCTCCCCTGGAATATTAAAGAAGAAGTTATGTCGCAGCTATCCTATATTCGGGAGTGGGGCGGAAAGTTCGTCATTGCCATACCAGAGTTTCATATAATTTAAGATGAAGAAGGTACTTGTGACCGGTGCTACTGGCTTCATAGGCAACTATGTAATCAATGAATTACTTGACAAAGGCTACAATGTTGTAGCTACGTCAAAGGACAAAACGAAAGCGTCATCTACCAAATGGTTTAATAAAGTAAAATACATTCCATTTGACCTGAAATCCTGGCAAAGTGATATAGACTATTATTCGTTTTTTGAGAACCCCGATTTGTTAATACATCTTGCCTGGGAAGGATTGCCTAACTATAAAATGCCCTTCCATGTTGAGGAGAATCTACCTTCACATTTCAGGTTCCTAAGTAATTTGATTCAGTATGGATTGAAAGATTTGACAGTAGCTGGTACTTGTTTTGAATATGGAATGCAGGAAGGTCTTCTAAATGAAGAAATGCCAGCAAAACCTTCGAATTATTATGCTATTGCGAAGAATTCTCTAAGAGAACAATTGGTTCAGTTACAGGAAAGCCAGGAATTTCAATTGAAATGGGTTCGACTGTTTTATATGTTTGGAGATGGTCAAAATCCAAATTCGCTATTTTCGCAACTCATGGGCGCATTAGAGAGGGGTGACAGGGTTTTTAATATGAGTCCCGGAGATCAATTGCGGGACTTTCTGAGTATAAATAAGGTTGCGGAATATATTGTGGCAATCGCAGAGCAGAACAAGGTAACTGGCATAATAAATTGTTGTAGTGGCAAACCCGTTGAAGTGAAAAAATTTGTCATCGATCTTCTTCGTGAGAAGGATGCTACTATTGAATTGAACCTTGGTTATTATCCTTATTCAGATCTGGAACCCCGGAACTTCTGGGGTGATACATCAAAATTGAAAACAATTCTATTAAATGGAAAAAAAGATAGCTGACTTCTTTATTGAAACACGACAGAGGATAGATAACAATGGGAACAATCCAGATTTGCTGGATGCAGCGCAAAGGTTCAATATTGAGTCCAACAAGGCTCAGTATTCTTATAACTTTAAGTGGATGGGGAGGCCCGTAATACAATACCCTCAGGATGTTTTGGCAATGCAGGAGTTAATTTGGGAAGTAAAGCCGGATCTCATTATTGAAACAGGGATTGCGCATGGTGGGTCTTTGATTTTTTACGCATCTATGTTGGAATTGGTTGGACATGGTGAGGTTCTGGGCATAGACATAGATATAAGGGAGCATAATCGCAAAGAGATTGAGAGGCATCCGATGTTTAAAAGAATTACTATGATAGAAGGGTCTTCAATAGACAATACTACTGTAGAAAAAGTGAGAGCATTTGCTGCAGGAAAACAAAAGATATTGGTGGTTTTAGATTCAAACCATACCCATGATCATGTATTTGCTGAGCTAGAAGCTTACTCTTCATTAGTATCTGTCAATTCTTACGTTGTTGTTTTTGATACTATTGTTGAATACTTGCCATCAGACTATTTGCCCGGTCATAAACGGCCGTGGGGAATTGGCAATAACCCCTTAACTGCGGTTAGGGAGTTTCTTAAAAGTAATAAGGACTTCGAAATTGATAAAACCATCAATAACAAATTGCTTATAAGCGTAGCGCCTGATGGATACCTTAAAAGGATCAAATAGCGAAGTATTTCATGGAAACAGATAAAAATTTAGAACCGTTAGTAAGCTTTTGTATTTCTACATTTAAGCGTGGGCCTATTTTACAAAGTACGCTGGAAAGCATAAAAAGACAGACATACGGGAACTATGAGGTTATCGTGTCAGATAATGATCCTGAAGGAACTGGGCAAAGTTTTGTAGAATCGCTGCGAGATGAAAGATTCAAATATTACAACAATGGATCAAATCTGGGGATGAAGCCAAGCTTTAATAAAAGCCTGGAGCGTTCGAAGGGCGAATATATTGTGATGATGGCTGACGATGACCCGGTTTATCCGCATATGCTGGAAACTCTAGTGAATTTGAGAAATAGGTTTCCTGGGTATGGCATGTACATGGGCGGATGTGACTGGTTTTGCTTCGATAAAGACGTCGCTGGCTTATACAATTTGCGAGTTGGGACAAATTCATGCATATCCAATAAACATGACCTGAACTTTGTGCGGGAGTATTCAACAGCTGAGTTTATAAAGAGCCTGTTTACTTTCGAAATTTTTTCCCATTTCTTATGGTCCACTTGCATTGTAAAACGGGATGTGCTGACCAGGATGGGAGGGGTTCCAGATTATGGAACACCATTTTTAGGGGATTATGCTTATATGAGTATAGCTAGTACGGAAAAGGGCTGTGTCGTTATAAATAATTCCCTCGGTTGTCAAACCCTGCATAGGGAGAATTTTGGCAGAAATCAGAATGATCAGCTTACAGTATTGGTAAGAAACTTTCCTGCATATTTGGAAAATAAACTGTCTTATTTGTCGAATTGGCAGGAGATACAGAAAATCATAAGGAAATTTTTTGGTGTCTGGATAACGGGGCATATGGCATTCTTGTACCATTACTACAGAAAGAATAATTTGCCCGACAATAACTTATCAAAAGTTGAAAAAGAAATATTCAAAATTGAGAGTGTCAGAGGCTATAAGATGAAGTATGTTCTGAAGAAAAGTATGCCCGGTTTACATGATTTTGCCGTAAAAGCGAAAAAAGCGTTGCTTAGGGGAAAAAGAATTTCTTGATGAGTAAGTACAGCATTATATTACCTGTAAAAAATGGTGGTAAATATTTAGGAGAATGTATTGAGAGTATTCTTGCGCAGTCGTTAACTGATTTTGATTTTATCATCCTTGAAAACTGCAGCACTGACAATACGCTACAGATCGTTTCCTCTTACGACGATAAAAGGATTAAAGTGTTTCCGTCTACTACACCTCTAAGTATGGAAGAAAACTGGCGCCGAGTTTTGGATGTCTCAAAAAATGAGTTTATGACTCTGATCGGCCATGACGATTTATTGGACAGTAATTATCTGCAGGTTATCGACGATTTAATCAATATGTACCCAGACGCAACTTTATTTCAAAGTCATTTTCGATATATCGATTCAGACGGTAAAGAAATCGGCAAATGTAAGCCTATGAAGGAGGTGCAATTGCCTGCAGAGGTAATTCGTAATTTTTTTCATAACAAAACCGACTTAATGGGTACGGGGTTTATGATGAGGAGTAGAGACTACGATCAATTAGGTGGTATTCCCTCTTACCCAAATCTTCTATTTGCTGATATGCAGCTTTTTATTGAACTTTCCAGGAAATCATATTTCGCTGTTGCACAACAAGAATGTTTTTCTTATAGGAGGCATTCTGCTTCTACAACTTCCTCGTCAGCAGATAACCGCTTTGTTGATGCTTTTGGGCAACTTATTGATTATGTTTCTCAGCTTAAGATTAAAGACCCCCTTTTAGGCGAGGTTATTACAATTGAAAGTAGTGAACTGTTGCGGCAATACTGTCAATCAATTACTCACAAAATTTTAAGGACGCCTCGTAAGGAACGCCATTCCTTATCAGTTAATGATGTAATAATAAAGTTTCGCAAGTTTGCTGAGATATTAGGAAATAAGTCATTTGAACCGCTTAATTATAAAAAGATTAAGATCGGTAAGACAATAGATGACTCCCAGGTCTTACACTGGTTATTTCTTGGTTTTAAAAGAGTATTTCCGAAACCTTTTTTGCGGTAGGCGAATGGTTTAACGGTCTTGTAATTTACAATAATAACGCCTATTTTGTTCAAAATTTACGACATATGAAAATCAGCAACACCTTTCTTTCTGTCGCATTTCTTTCAGCTCTTATGGTAAATAGTTGTAGTAAAGATAACGACACAGATCCTCCAAAAAATAAAACTAATTTGGAAAAACTTACTGCAAAAACCTGGCAGGTAGGTGAGACGTATCAAAATCTAACGGGTACTCGCACACATTATCTGAGAGGTGGTGAAAATACAACCGGTGTTGATATTGGCGCTATGAAGTTTAAGTTCAACGCCGACGGGACGGGCACGCACACAGATATCAGCGGAGATGCCTTTAATACGACCTGGAATTTTACATCGCCCGATGAGTCTACGCTTCGTATTACTGTCAATGGAACGGTTGAATATGAATGGCTACTAACGGGAATTGAGGAAAATAGGATTCTTACGTCTTCGTTGTATGGAAATAATGGTTTAATTGTGGCGAAGTATATTCCCGTACCATAGGAACTGTTTCGGGGTTTATTCTTTTCCCCTCACCCATATCGCCCCGTACTGCTTCGTATAATAAATCGCTGCAAAAATATACCAGCGCCAGTCAGGATAAAATTTTTTCATGAAGCGGGCATGGTTTTTTATCCCGGTTTTGCGGGTTTGCAGCAGTTTATCTTTGTCAATGCTTCCCTTGTGTATATGCATCACTTTGGCTTCGGGCAGGAAATGTATGGTATAACCCAGCTTTTTAAAATCCCAGCACCAGTGCACATCTTCGATATACATGAAAAAATCTTCCGCCAGCTTTTTACCCGGTAATTGCTCAATTATCGATCTCGGGAAAAGCATAAAGGCGCCCCAGACCCAATCGCATTCGGCTTCAGCCTGGTGATCGAAATAGTGATGCAGCATCAGTTTCCCCTGCTTTTCTTTTGACAATAACCTGAAAAATGGGAATACTTCCGCCAGCTCCCAGCCAATCGTTCTGAACTTGCGGCAATTGTACTGGATACTGCCATCAGGGTATTGAAGCTGGCAGGTGACCATGCCCACCCCGGGATGTGAGGTGATATAATCATAGCAGATCTTGGGTGCATTATTGAGCAGCTCGGTATCGCTATTGAGCAAAAGGATATAATCGCCGGAGGAATGGGTAATCCCGAGGTTATTACCCCCTGCAAAACCTGTATTCGTCGGGCTTTTTATCAGTTTGATACCCGGGCATTCTTTCAAAAAATCATCCGGATCACATTCTGCCGAGGCATTGTCTACCAGCACAATTTCATATTCTAGCCCGGTCAGCTTTTCACGGATGGATCGAATGCAGTTGACCGTCAGCCGGAACGTATTGTAATTGATGATGATGATCGATAACTGCATATGGCCTACGGGACTTTATAAAAAAAGCGTTTGTTAACGGTGATCCTGGGTGTGTATTTGACCAGGTAAAAGACATTGATACAATAATTCCGGAAAGCCGGCCAGCTGTACCTGGACCGCCTGCCCCTGAAAATCTTTTCAACCAGTAAACCTATACCAAACACCGGGATTTCGATGATGAATATTAGAAGCATGAGTAAGAACCATCCGATTCCATATTGCTTGCGGATTCGAAGCATCATCGAGATCATGATCTGACGTCCTTTCCTGTTCCAGAGATTCCTGCTGTTTTCATTTTCGTCGGTGTCATAGTAAGAACCGCTGGTGGCGCCACCCAGGTGAATGACCTGCGGCGTATTGTAGAGATATAAAGCTCCATGTTTTTTTAACCGGCTACACCATTCAATTTCCTCAGCGTACATGAAAAAATCCTCGTCCATCATTTCCTTCTGCGCCAGCTCGCGGGAGGTTAGAATGAAAGCACCCACGATCCAGTCCACCTCCATTCTTTCTTTGACCGTGCTGACACTCGGTACTTTTGCTTTCAGCCGGTAACCCAAATACCGGATAAAACGGCCGAGATAGGGAAGAGGAAGCAGGAAATTCAACCCGCCTACAATAAAATGCGCTCCGGAGATCTGATGCGAACCATCGGGGTTCAGTAGTTGCACACCAGCCGCGGCGGCATTAGCTTCCGACTTAAACAATTCGAGAGCTTTATCCAATGCCCCATCACGAATGATGGTATCGGTATTCAGAATGAGGACATAGTCGCCCTTTGCAGCCCTGATCCCTTCATTATTGGCCCTTGCGAAGCCCGCGTTGTATGTCATCGGAATCCAGGAAATGGAAGGATGTTTTCCCAAAACCAACTCCCGGCTATTGTCTTCCGAAAAATTGTCAACTACGATGATCTCAAATGAATACCGTTTTGTTTCCGCGTAGATGCTCTCCACACAATCCAGCACCAGCTGAGGTGATTTATAATTGACCAGTATTATTGAAAGATCCATTTTTGACATATTACCGCCAATTTCACACGGCGTCAATCGATATCCTTCGAACTACGCTTTCTTTCTCGATTTAATTACCAACAAAACCGCACACGCCAGTACGATCAGCAGCGAAAGAACACCACCTACCAGGCTTATCGTCATTCCTTTATTGTAGGATGCAGGTTCGAATACAAAACGTATCGTATGTTCACCCGCCGGCACATTAATGGCGCGAAGAAGGTAATTGACACGGGCTATTGGTACTTCATTTCCATCTACGTATGCTTTCCATCCATAAGGATAATAGACTTCGCTAAATACCGCGAGCTGGTTGCTGGCCGCTTTGCTTTGATAGATGATTTCGTCGTTGATATTTTTCACCAGCGTAATGCTGGCAGCGCTGTCAAATTGCGGCGGCGTGATCTTCGACTGCTCACGCTTATCGGCTACTGCGGAGTCCCTGGTGGGCAGACTGTCGAGTGCCAGCATTTCTGCGTCGGCATTGTCCACAAAGCGGATGCCTTTTACAAACCAGGCCGGGCCATACGCACCCTGGTTCAGTTGTGCTACTGGCTTATTGGTGGATTGATCATTGACGATAAAATATTTTGCATTCAACATGTTGAACACTTCCATATTTCCCTTGTTCAACTGGTGATCGATCAGGTCCTGGTACAGCCCCAGTTTGGCAGGGCTATATCCGCCCAGTGAATTATGAAAATAGGATGCACGCGCATTGCCATCAAACGGATTCCCGACCGATTGATCGACGACACGATAATAACCTGTGTCCCTTTTGATTTGCAGGTCGGCATTGGTTGGAATAAAGCCCTGCAGGTATTCATCCTCCGACACAAAATGTTCTTTACTGAGATAACGGTTATCGACCGTGATCAGGTCAATGAATGAAAGTGCAGCCAGCAGGCCTACCGCCAGAGCAGGCTTGATTTTTTTTCTGTAGCCGAGCCAGATCACGAATGCACCCAGCAAAGCGTAAATAAATAAACGCAACAGGTCGCTGC
>JAEZRB010000054.1 GCA_023412975.1 Bacteroidota bacterium
TGGATCCGGCATATGCTGCCTCAACGGACCTGCCGCCAGGAAGGTGGCTGTGGGTGACATTGTGATCGTGATCGCATATGCAAGAATGGATTTTGAAGAAGCGAAAAAATTCAAACCCTGGATAATATTTCCCAAGGAAGGAAATAGGATTTAGAACTTATGAAGTGCGGAGTGCGATAGTTTGTTATCTATGAAAAAAAGGCTGATCATATTACTCCAATATCTTTTTTTTCTTGGGCTTGGAATTTTCCTGGTTTGGTGGTCCGTAAAGGATATCGACAGCGAAAAAATGGCTGAGATCCACAGCGCCCTGAAAAATGCCCGCCTCTATCTAATTATCCCTGTCTTCATCATTTTAATCGCAAGCCATTATGTAAGGGCACTACGCTGGCGCCTGCTGATGGAACCCCTGGGTTATAAACCAGATAAGGTCAATACCTTTTTTGCGGTTATGATTGGTTACCTCGCCAACCAGGCTTTTCCAAGGCTGGGAGAAGTTTTAAAATGCACCCTGCTGGCGCGCTATGAAAAAATACCGGCCGATAAACTGGTTGGCACCATTATACTTGAAAGACTCATCGACGCGATCTGTCTTTTACTCGTTTTCGCGATTACATTACTTATCCAACCAGGCTTGTATTCGCAGATCATGGCAACGATCTTCAATAAATCTGGTGAAGATGAATCACCGGCCATTCCGGGATATGTTTTTGTCCTGATCATTATTGGCATCATCTTACTAATCGTTGGACTATGGATGCTTATCCGGAAAAAAAATTTCAAGGACCTCGTGGCAGCCCTGAAAAAGATCGGGAGCCGTGTGTGGCTGGGACTCAGCACCATCCGGCATTTGAAAAAAAGAAAAAGATTCCTGGTCCTCACATTGCTGATCTGGGTTCTTTACCTGTCTGGTGGTTATATTGGTTTCCAGGCACTGCACGAGACCGAACATTATGGCATCAGGGAAGCCTTCACTGTCCTTTCCGCCGGCAGTATCGGCATGATCGTCACACCCGGCGGCATCGGCGCTTATGCCTATTTGATCGAAGCCACGATGCAGATGTATGGCTTACAACAAAGCATTGCCGTTGCCTTTGGCTGGTTACTTTGGCTCGCGCAAACTGTAGTTATCCTCGTCGGCGGACTTATTAGTTTCGGCTTACTGCCAGCCTATAATAAACGAATCAGGTCAAGAGTCAGTAGTAGTCGGGAGTCGTTTGTCGATAGTCGTTAGTGGTTCACACCCCAATCCCCAATCCCCAATCCCTACTCACAACTCACCCCTCACCACTATCTTTACAGTCATCAAATATCACAGATGCACCCCTCCAGACCAAAGATCAATGCGCGAGACATAAGCTGGCTTTCATTTAATGCCCGGGTATTGCAGGAAGCTGCGGATCATACCGTACCCTTGCGGGAGCGGATCAGGTTCCTCGGCATTTTCTCTAATAATATGGATGAGTTTTTCAGGGTACGTGTTGCAACCCTCAAAAGAATGTTGCTGGCCAGCGGTAAGGTCAACATGCACCTGGAAACAAACCCGCAACAGATTCTTGACGACATTCAAATAATGGTGCTCAACCAGCAAAGTGAATTTGCCCGTATCTGGGAAGATGTACAGCGCCAGATGAAAAATCAAAAGATCTTCCTGGTAACTGAAAATGAACTAAGTCCTGAACAACAGGAATTCGTCCGCGAACATTATGACGATGAAGTTAGCCCTAACGTGATCCCGTTGATGATCGAAAATATCCCGCAATTCCCGCATCTACGCGACAAATCCATTTATCTCGGTGTGATCATGTGGAAGAAGGACAATACCCTCAAAAAGAAATATGCCCTGATTGAAATTCCCAGCCAGGCAATTGGCCGGTTTGTCCTGCTTCCTTCAAAGCCGGGAGAGTTCCGCATCATCCTGCTGGAGGATGTGATCCGGTTTAATCTGCCGGAAATATTCTCCTATTTTGGTTACGACCAATACCGCGCACATGTATTTAAAGTAACCCGCGATGCTGAACTAGATATCGACAATGATATTTCCACCAATATGATGGAGAAGATTGAGAAGGGATTGAAGAATCGCAGAAAAGGAAAACCGGTTCGATTTGTATTTGACCGCGAAATGGATCCCGGTCTGCTGGAATACCTGACCCGACGACTCAACCTCAGCAGAAAGGATAACCTGTTGCCCGGCGGCCGCATTCACAACTTCCGCGACTTTATGAATTTCCCAGAACAGGTTTTTAAGGTCAAGAAGCCAAGGAAGCAACCATTCTATCATCCCTTACTGATGGAACAAAGGATATCCGATGTAGTACTTCAAAGAGATGTGATGCTGCATCTCCCCTATCATTCCTTCGCCCCGCTCATCGACATAATCCGCGAAGCCGCTATTGATCCCGACGTGACCACCATAAAGATCACCTGCTACCGGCTCGCGCCCATGTCAAGGATCATCAACGCATTGATCAATGCGGTGCGAAATGGTAAAGATGTGCTGGTAATGCTGGAACTACGTGCGCGATTCGATGAAGAAGCTAACCTGGAATGGAAAAATCGTTTGGAAGAAGAAGGCGCAAGGGTATTAATCGGTATGCCCAATATGAAAGTGCATGGCAAGATCTGCATGATCAGGAAAAAAGTAAAAGATAAGCACGTCCTGTATGGATTTGTAAGCACTGGCAATCTCAATGAGAAAACCGCGAAATTATACGGGGATCATTGCCTGCTAACGGCGAATCCGAAAATAATGAATGATATAAGCCGGGTATTCAATTTCCTTGAACACCCAAAATCCGATATCGATTCTTTAAAAAATTGTACCACCATTATTCCAAGCCCGCATATTCTCAGGAAAGAAATGTATAAACTCATTGACGCAGAGATCAGGCAGGCAAAGAAAAATAAGCCCAGTGGAATTTTACTTAAGATGAATTCACTTTCGGACGAAGGCATGATCGAGAAATTGTACGAAGCGGCGCGGGAAGGAGTTCCACTCAAACTCATCGTACGTGGTATATTTTGCATGCTCACGGAAAATAAAAAATTCAAACGCCCCGTAAAGGCCATCAGCATCGTCGATGAATATCTGGAACATGCACGGGTGTGGGTATTTCACAACAGGGGTAAAGAAAAAGTTTATATATCTTCGGCAGATTGGATGTTGCGCAATATCGAGCACCGGGTAGAAGTGACCTGCCCTGTTTTGAACGAGGAAATAAAACGGGAACTCAAGGATATCCTCAAAATACAATTGCGGGATAATGTGAAAGCCAGGTTGCTCGACAACGAAATGAGCAATGAGTATGTAAGGTCAACCCGGAAAAAGATCCGCTCACAAGTGAAAACATATGATTATCTCTATAAAAAAACCCTGACCGACCTTGAGACTGGCAGCCATTGATATTGGAAGTAATGCAGCTCGTTTGCTGATCAGTGATGTGATCCCTGGCAGCCGACCCTCCTCCCCCGAGTTTATTAAAGTCGCCCTCGTAAGGGTACCACTCAGGCTTGGTTTCGACGTTTTCGAGAAAGGTGAAATTACACCTCAACGTGCCTCCAATCTCATCAAGACAATACAATCCTATAAACTGCTGATGGATGTTTACAATGTGCGTCACCTGAAAGCATGCGCCACCTCGGCCATGCGGGATGCGGGCAACGGCCAGGAGATCATCAAAAAAATTAAACACGAGACTGGCATACAGATCAATATTATCAGTGGACAGGAAGAAGCCTCGTTCATCAATGAAAACCATTTCGCTGATGGGCTGACGCGCGATGAATCTTATCTCTATATCGATGTGGGTGGCGGTAGCACAGAGCTCACTTTTTTTAGTGATGGTAAGCTTATTTTCAAAGAATCTTTCGACATCGGCACTATCAGGCTTTTGAAAAACCAGGTGGCTGAGGCTACATGGGATAAGATGAAAGAATACATCAAAACAAAGACAAAAGGTTTTCACCACGTATCAGCGATCGGTACAGGTGGCAACATCAACAAGATCTTTTCTATTTCAAAAAGAAAAGAAGGCAAACCACTTCCGCTAGACCTCCTGCGTGATTACTACAAAGAATTCAGTACGCTCACCATCGAACAACGCATGAGCCTCTACAAATTCCGGGAAGATCGTGCCGACGTGATTGTACCGGCGCTGCTGATCTATATAAACGTGATGCGCTGGGCCGATGCTGATGAGATCTTTGTGCCAAAGATCGGTCTGGCTGATGGTCTTATTCACACCCTGTATGAAGAAGTAAACAATGAAACGCATCGCGTGGAAAATTAAATCATTGGATCGATGCATAAATGGCTAGTATCATTATCTCGCTATTAATATTTTCATGACCGGTAACTAAACTAATATGTCAGTCAACAAAGAAGTAAAAAGAATAACCACCAATACGCTTCAAAAAATGAAGGACAATGGTGAGAAGATCAGTATGCTTACCGCGTATGATTATTCTTTCGCGAGGATCATCGACAGTGCAGGGATAGACGTCGTACTGGTAGGCGATTCCGCAAGTAATGTCATGGCCGGCCATGAAACAACACTGCCCATCACCCTTGACCAGATGATCTACCATGCTTCCTCCGTTATTCGCGCGGTAGAGCGCTGCCTGGTAGTCGTGGACCTGCCCTTCGGCTCTTATCAGTCCAATTCCGATATCGCGCTGGCTTCAGCCATCCGTATCATGAAAGAAACAGGTGCGCATTGTGTCAAACTGGAAGGTGGTGAAGAAGCCATTGACGCAATTAGAAAGATCGTATCGGCTGGCATTCCCGTAATGGGACACCTGGGACTTACTCCGCAGTCGATCTACAAATTCGGAACCTATGCCGTAAGAGCTAAAGAGGAAGAAGAAGCAAAAAAATTAAGACGCGATTCAAAACTGCTGGAACAGGCGGGATGTTTTGCACTTGTGCTTGAAAAAATCCCAGCTGCGCTGGCCCGCGAAGTATCAGAAAATCTTCATATCCCCACAATCGGCATAGGCGCCGGCCCTCACAGCGACGGCCAGGTGCTGGTGATGCACGATATGCTTGGTATCAATACCGAATTCAAACCCAGGTTTCTTCGCCAGTACCTGAATATCCACGAACAGGCTACTGCTGCTGTAAAACAATACATCTCCGATGTGAAGAATAAGGATTTCCCGAACGAAAGTGAACAATATTAGAGGGGATTTGGAATCATTGCTGTCCGGAATAAAATCTTGGATAGTTGTCAGAACCTTTGACCCGCGCGGCATCTATGACTTTTACATTTACAGGGGCTTTGCTTAATTTTTCCTGGAGACTCTTACTTTTGCTGGCCGTAG
>JAEZRB010000077.1 GCA_023412975.1 Bacteroidota bacterium
CCCATTGAAAAAGCGGGAGAATAAAGATGGCCAGCATACCCCTTACCATATTCGGGATCGTAGTTGCCGCCGTAGCCCGCAGGTTGGTTCCGAACTGCTCCGCTCCCATCGTAACAAATATGGCCCAGAAACCCGTACCAAAGCCAAGGCCAGCACATATCCAATACATACCGTTTGCACTACCGTTCCATTGAACGGTAAAAAACAAAAGCATAAATAAGGCAGTAATGCCAAAGAAAAGATAAAGGGCTTTTTTCCTGCTCCGGAACCACTGGCTCACGAATCCTATCAATATATCACCCACCGAAATAGCCGCGTACGCGTACATGATTGCCTTTCCAGGGTCGATGGCCTCTTTGATCCCAAACCATTTCCCAAACTCACTGGAGAATGCAACCAGCACGCCGATTACAAACCAGGTGGGAAGACCTATAAGCACGCTTACCACATATCGCCTGAAGCGTTCGCCCTTATTAAACAACATGAAAAAATTACCTCTCTTTACCTGCAATTTTTTCACATCGTGAAACATACCCGACTCAAAAACACTGACACGAAGTATCAGCAACAATAATCCCAGTCCACCGCCAATGAAATAACAGGTTCGCCAGTGAAAATTTTCCTTCATCACGAAAGCGACAACCGCGCCTGTAAGTCCTATGCCAGCTACGAGTGATGTGGCAATACCCCTTTTCTCTTTGGCTGTGAGTTCCGAGACAAGCGTGATGCCTGCACCAAGTTCACCTGCCAGCCCCAGACCCGCGATAAAACGTATCCATTTATACTGTTCTACCGTTTCTACAAAACCGTTGGCGATATTGGCGATGGAATACAAAACGATCGATCCGAACAATACGCTAAGCCTTCCCCGTTTATCACCCATCACTCCCCAAATAATTCCGCCCAGCAATAGTCCCCACATCTGCCATTGCAAAATCGCCTCGCCATCCGTTGTGATCTGTGCGGAACTGAGTCCAAGGTCACCCAGGCTTTCAATTCTTATAATGGCAAACAATAAAAGATCGTAGATATCTACAAAGTACCCCAGGGCAGCCACGATAACTGCTACGCTGAGAACAGAGTTGGTTTTGGCAGGCTGCATCACGACTCAGGAATTTACATTCGTATCTGTTGGTGGTGGAACCACGGGTTTTTTGGCAAAAAATAATTTATATAACACCGGTAAGGTTGTGATCAGGATAATGACAATCGTAATGGCCTCGATATGATCTTTGAGGCTATAACCAAATCTCTTTTCCACCCAGGTTTGCAGGAAGAATCCACCCAGCATCATAGAACATACCCATGCGAGACTACCAGCGATATTGTAAAATATAAAATGCGGCCTTGACATTTTCACTATTCCAGCAACAATGGGTGCGAATGTGCGTATGATTGGTAGAAACTTTGCCAGGAAGATGGTTGCCTTCCCATAATGATCATAAAAATCCTTTGCTTTAAAAAGATGTTTCTTTTTAAAGATCCAGGTGTCTTTGCGTTCAAACAATAGTGGCCCGGTCTTGTTTCCAAACCAATACCCCACCAGGTTGCCCAACACCGAAGCCACGATCACCATCAGGATAATAAGAATATGATAAAAACCAAATGGCTGAGACGTGTCGGCTGGCAGACCGGCCAGCTGGTTGACAAGACGTCCCATAAATATACCTGCAGCAAAAAGTAACGAGTCGCCTGGTAAAAAAAACCCGACAAACAAGCCTGTTTCGGCAAAGACTACCAACAGCAAAAAGTAAAGACCTCCATTATTTATGATCCATTCGATAAATCGCTGGATAAAACCACCACTCTCCAGTAAAAAAATATGCAAAATGCTTTCCATGTTATATTAACTCCGCTTTTTTAAAAATTGAAAACACGCTTTATCCAACAATAGCATCGGCTTCACCCTCATTAAAAGCCAGTGCTTTTTGATCATCGAATTCACCTTCCCACCTGGCAATCACGCAACTGGCCAGGGTATTACCTATCACGTTTACCGAGGTACGGGCCATATCCATCAACTCATCGATACCATATATCGCCATGATGGGCCAAAGGGGAAAATTAAACGTATTGGCCGTCGCGATAAGAATCACCAGTGAAGCCCGCGGTACCGCCGCCACGCCCTTACTGGTGAGCATCAGCGTAAGCCCGATCAGTAATTGCTCGCCAAAACTAAGATTCATACCCGCAGCCTGGGCAACAAAAACTGAAGCCAGCGAAAGATACAAAGTAGTTCCGTCGAGGTTAAAAGTATACCCCGTTGGAATGACAAAGGACACGATCTTTCGCGGCACCCCGAATTTTTCCATGTTTTCCAGCGCCTTTGGCAACGCTGAGTCGGAGCTAGTGGTGGCAAACGCGATCGAAACAGGCTCACGAATGGCCTTGATAAATTGCTTCACCGGTATTTTCGCGATAAACAAAGCAACCGGCAGTAAAACCAGCAATACAAAGCTGATCAGCGCCAGATAAAGTGTAAGCAATAATAATCCAAGATTTTTTAATATATCAATGCCCAAATGCCCGACAGTAACAGCGATTGCTGCGCCGACCCCAAAAGGAGCAAAATACATGATGATATTAGTAAACCGGAACATAGTTTCCGCCAGGCTCTCTGCGAAATCAAGCATCGGCTTTTTCTTCCGCTCATTTAACAATGCCAGCGCAATCCCGAAGATTACGCTAAACACGACGATCGGCAATACATTGCCCTCGTATATGGATTTAATAATATTTTCAGGGAAGATATCTATTATATGATCCTTCCAGGTCTTTACAACAGGTTCGGGCAACTCTTTTAAAAGACCCTCAGGCACTTCTATACCGGTGCCGGCTTTGGTAATATTGATAAAGACCAGGCCCAGCACCAGCGCGATTGTGGTCACAATCTCGAAATATAAAAGTGACTTCCATCCCATACGACCCACCTGTTTCAGGTTGGAATGACTGGCGATACCCACCACCAGGGTCGCAAAGAGTAATGGTGCCACGATCGTTTTTACCAGCCGAAGGAATATGGTACTGAGAAAAGAAAGGTTTTGCGAGAATTCGCGGAAATCAAGTCCAATCTCCACACCCATGGCCATGGCAGTCAGGATCCAGGTAGTGAGTGAACGTTTATAAACGGCAAATAAAACCAGGCTGGCAACAAATATCCAACGGGAGATGGCAAGTATATTGTCCGGGATACTGACCCAATTTTTCAGGGAAAGAAAATGAATGATTGCAACGACAGTAAACAGGAAGAGTGAAAGCAGTCCGGCCTTTCGTTTATTCATATAACATGCTATGGTAAAGCCTCAAAACTAAAGGTTTACTTTTAAATTTCTGCAATTTACCCGAATTGGTTTAAGGCAAAAGCGTTAATAAATCTTTTTGTTCATTATTGGCAGAAATCCCTATTTTTCCACCTATTTTTAGTCCTCTTGCTTAGAGAAAACGCAAAACCACAATTAATCTACTTATGAGTTTATTCGTCAGAAAGCCCATGAACGCCCTGTTGAATGAGGCAGAAGAAACAGGCACACACACACTTAAGAGAACTTTAGGAGGCGCAGGACTGGTGGCATTAGGGATTGGTGCCATTATAGGAGCCGGGCTTTTTTCCATCACCGGTATGGCCGCCGCTAACCATGCAGGACCGGCTATTACTATTTCTTTTGTTGTTGCTGCATTGGGTTGCCTTTTCGCGGGATTGTGTTATGCTGAGTTCGCATCCATGATACCGGTTGCCGGTAGTGCTTATACCTATTCATATGCCACGATGGGAGAGTTTATTGCCTGGATCATCGGTTGGGATCTTGTACTGGAATATGCAGTTGGTGCCGCTACCGTGGGCATTAGCTGGAGCGGATACCTCGTGAAATTTTTAAAAGGCTTTGACATCACATTACCTCAGGAATTGATCGTAGGACCCTGGGATGGCGGGATCATAAACCTGCCCGCAGTGTTTATCATAGTATTGATGAGCCTGCTGCTGATAAAAGGTACCAAGGAAAGCGCCTTTGTCAACGCGATCATCGTATTCCTGAAAGTGGCAGTTGTGTTGACATTCATCATTCTTGGATGGCAGTATATCGATTCAAGCAACTATGATCCTTACCTGATCCCTTCTACCGAACCTGGTCATGAAAGCTTCTTCAACCACGGTATGGGTGGTGTTATCAGGGCAGCGGCCATCGTGTTCTTTGCGTATATCGGGTTTGACGCTGTGAGTACAGCGGCACAGGAAACAAAGAATCCAAAAAGAAACATGCCGATCGGCATCCTGGGCTCACTTGCCATCTGTACGGTTTTATACTTATTATTTGCGCATGTAATGACCGGTGTTGCCAACTACAAAACCTTCCTCGGCGCTGATCCTTCTGATGCGATCGCCCCTGTTGCTGTTGCAATCGAGCATATGGGTCAACCTGATGCTGCTGGTGTGATTCAACCGGATTATCCCTGGCTGAACAGGGCGATCATTGTAGCGATCCTTGCTGGTTACGCTTCTGTGATCCTGGTGATGCTGATGGGACAAAGCCGCGTTTTCTATAGCATGAGTAAAGATGGTTTGATTCCAAAGATCTTCTCAAGTGTTAATCCCAAAACACAAACACCTGCAAAAAACAACCTGTTGTTCATGTTGTTTGTAAGCGCATTTGCCGCTTTCGTACCTGCACGTGTCGTTGGGGAAATGACCAGTATCGGAACACTTTTCGCCTTTATCCTGGTTTGTATTGGTATCCTGGTTATGCGTAAAAAAATGCCTGAGATACCAAGGGCATTCCGTACACCACTGGTACCGCTGGTACCCATTCTCGGAATCGCCACCTGTTTGTTTATGATGGTATTCCTTCCCATGGATACCTGGATCCGCCTGCTGGTATGGATGCTGATCGGTCTTGATATTTACCTGGTTTATGGTGCTAAGAACAGTCACCTGGGTGGCGCCGACAACAGAAAGGGTTTGAAGATTGCCCATTATACCGGGTTGGCACTTGCGGGCCTGCTAATTGTCGCGGGCCTCTTACACCAGGTTGCAGTGGGATTCGATGCTGATAAAACACTGCTTTATATCTCGCTGATATTTGCAGCAATACACCTGGTATTGTTTTTGAAAAAATTAATGTCAAAATAGAATAAACACAGTTTATAATCACCGAAAAGGGACGACACTTCTAAGTATCGTCCCTTTTTCGTTTTAGGTCATTATCCTAAATTTGCAACCCGACCAGATCATAGCAATTAAAATTTAAATACTACTATTTACGATGGGAAGGATTTTTGAAGTTCGCAAGTCGACGATGTTTGCCCGCTGGGATCGTATGGCGAAGCAGTTTACTCGGATCGGCAAAGAGATCGTCATTGCTGTAAAAGCCGGCGGCCCCGACCCGGCGACCAATCCTGCATTACGCCGTTGTTTTCAAAATGCCAAAGCGGTGAATATGCCCAAGGACCGTGTAGAGGCTGCTATCAAGCGTGCGCAGGGTAAGGAGATGGAAAACTATGAGGAGATCCTCTACGAAGGTTATGGGCCACACGGTGTTGCCATCCTGGTGGAAACGGCGACCGACAACCATGTAAGAACCGTTGCCAACGTAAAATCACATTTTAATAAAGGTGGTGGCGCACTGGGCAATAGCGGAAGTGTGGCATTCCAGTTCAAAAAAATGGGTGTTTTCAAGTTGAAGCCAGAAGGATTAAATGCTGAAGAACTGGAACTTGAATTGATCGATTATGGCCTGGAAGAACTGGGAGAAAGTACCGGTGAGAATGGAGAGGATATCCTGGTGATCAGGGCGGGCTTTACCGATTTTGGTAATATGCAAAAAGCCCTTGAAGACAAGGGCCTAACTCCTATAAGCGCCGAACTCGAATGGATACCTTCCACTACGGTACCGGTCAGTGATGAACAGGCGGAAGATGTCAGCAAACTGATTGAGCGACTGGAGCAGGATGAAGATGTGCAGAAGGTGTTTCATAATATGGGTTGAGGCGTTCTAAAAAGCTTTTATTGCCGGGAAGGCGGGAAGATGGGAAGAAAAGATCAGTTATTGGTTAGTACTATAGCCTATTGATCACTTTTACATCAACCTTATCTTAAAACAACGCAAAACCTGGCTGATGTCTCCCGGCTCAAAACATTATCTTCGCAAAAATTTTTTTCACCATGAACCTGCATGAATACCAAGCTAAAGAACTTTTAAAAAAATATAATGTCCCCGTTCAGGAAGGTTTTGCCTGCGCATCTGTACATGAAGCGGAAGAAGCCTACCGCCAGATCAAGACCCAATACGGCAGCAATTTCGCTGTTGTAAAAGCGCAGATACATGCGGGTGGACGTGGAAAAGGCACTGTAAAAGAAACCGGTATCAATGGTGTAAAGGTGGGTAAGAACCTGGAAGACGTTACTGATATCGCGAAGAAAATTCTGGGCGGAACACTCGTAACCCTGCAAACCGGTCCGGCTGGAAAAGTAGTCAACAAGGTGCTGGTAGCGCAGGATATGTATTATGACGGGCCGAGCGACCGCAAAGAATTTTACCTGTCTATCCTGCTGGATCGCTCCAGGGGAGAAAATGTGATCATGTACAGCACCGAGGGTGGAATGAATATTGAAGACGTAGCTCATGATACGCCGGAGAAAATATTTAAAGAATGGGTTCACCCTTCAGGTGGATTGCAGGGCTTCCAGGCCAGGAAGATTGCGTTTAACCTGGGTCTTAGTGGTGAGGCCTTCAAGAACTGCGTGAAGTTTGTTACCAATTTATACAATGCATATGTAGGTCTTGACTGCAGCATGCTTGAGATAAATCCTTTGTTTAAGGCAGCAGATAATAAGATCGTGGCAGTGGATTGTAAGATGAATCTCGATGACAATGCCCTGATGCGTCATCCCGACCTGGCGTCTTTGAGGGATGTAACAGAAGAAGATCCTACCGAAGTGGAAGCCGGAAAATACAATCTCAATTTCGTTAAACTGGATGGCAATGTAGGCTGTATGGTCAATGGCGCCGGACTGGCCATGGCCACCATGGACATGATCAAGCTTAGCGGTGGTGAGCCTGCCAACTTCCTTGATGTGGGTGGAACTGCCAACGCACAAACAGTAGAAGCCGGTTTCAAGATCATCTTAAAAGATCCGGCAGTAAAAGCCATTCTTATCAATATTTTCGGAGGCATCGTTCGTTGCGACCGGGTAGCCCAGGGTGTAATTGACGCTTATAAAAACCTCGGCAATATCAATATCCCCATCATAGTTCGTCTACAAGGCACCAACGCGGAAGAAGCGAAAAAACTGATCGACGAAAGCGGCCTGAAAGTGCAATCGGCGATCCTGCTTAGCGAAGCGGCAGACCTGGTGAAAAAGGCAGTAGCTTAACAGTATTGAAATATATTATTATACAAAGCCCGGTAACCCGGGCTTTTTTTATTTTACAAGTTCTGGTATAAAACAAGCTTTATTAATAAAATCGGAATATAAATTATAGTCACCTTATTTTTTTATGCGCCGGCAGAGAAAAGTCTTGTAGCCGCCGGGGTCCCGGGCTTTACGAACTGCGCAGGGTTGCTTATCTTTCTGCCAAACCATGCTCATGGCCCGGACATTTTTATTTTGCCTGCTCTCACTTGCTGTTATTAATTGTAAAACCAAAATCGAAAAAGATCATAGCGGCTGGCCAGCTTATGCAGGCTCGAAAGAAGGTAACCGTTATTCATCAAATGACCAGATCAACCTCGACAATGTTTCCTCTTTAAAATTAGCATGGACCTACTCATCCGGCGATAAAGACAGCAATAACCGCTCACAAAACCAGTGTAACCCGATCATGGTTGACGGGATATTATATGGCACTTCACCGAGACTAACACTTCTGGCCCTGGATGCAGGCAACGGCCAACTCAAATGGCAGTTTCATCCTGCATCACTGGACACCACCGCTAATAAAGATCCTTATGCTTACTTTAAGGTAAACCGCGGCGTGATGTACTGGCAAAACCAGGATGCTTCCGACAAAAGGATTTTATATGCAGCAGGCTCAAAAATATTTGCGGTAAATGCTAATGATGGCAAGCCGGTAACCAGTTTTGGCGGGCGTGGCTATATCGACCTCGCGGATCATATCGACCGGGAACCCGGTACATACAATCCCTTTATTGTATCAAGTACGCCCGGTGTTATCTACAAGAACACACTGATCATGGGTTGTCGTGTGATGGAATCAGCCGATGCCGCACCCGGTGATATCCGCGCTTTTGATATCCTAACAGGTGAACTGAAATGGACCTTTCACACAATTCCACGTCCAGGTGAAAAAGGATATGAAACCTGGCCGGATAAAGAAGCCTGGAAAAAATTGGGTGGCGCCAATAACTGGGCAGGAATGTCGCTGGACGAAGAACGTGGGATTGTGTATGTTCCCACCGGATCGGTGAGCGGTGATTTTTATGGTGGATTCCGTAAGGGTCAGAATCTTTTCGGCAATTCGCTTCTCGCGCTGGATGCAGCAACAGGAAAATATATCTGGCATTACCAGGTGGTACATCATGATCTGTGGGACCGCGACCTGGCAGCAAACCCTAACCTGGTGACGGTCGAAATAAATGGCAAAAAACTGGATGTCGCAGCACAGATCACCAAACATGGTTACATATTTGTTTTTGATCGCGCCAACGGAAAACCTGTTTTTCCCATCGAAGAAAAGGCTATTCCAATGGAAGCTTTACCCGGCGAAGAGCCCTGGCCTACTCAACCCATCCCAACACTACCCGAACCATTCGCCAGGCAGGAATTTACAGAAGATGATGTATCAGACCGAAACCCGGAAGTATACGCAGCATTACTTGAAAAATTCAAAAAAGTAAAAGATAACCGGATGTTTGCCCCGCCTTCAAAAGAAGGTGTGTGGATATTCCCTGGCTTTGATGGTGGCGGCGAATGGGGCGGCGCGGCCGTGGATATCGAGTCGGGGGTAATGTATGTGAACTCCAGCGAACTTCCCTGGTCTTTGACCATGGTAGATGCGCCTGCCATAAATCCTACTCTTAGCACATTGAATTCCCTCGGTCATTCACTTTATGGTAAATATTGCCAGTCCTGTCACGGACCCGATATGCAGGGTGACGGCAGATCATATCCTTCACTGATCGGTCTTGAAAATAAATACACTGAAAAAACCCTTGCCCAAATTATTGAGAATGGCAAAAATCTTATGCCGGCCTTTAACCAGTTTGGTACTACAGAAAAGGAAGCCATAGCCAGTTTTCTATTAAAGAAAACCAATAAAGGATCGCAACAGGTAAGCGAACCCATAAAGCGATCCATCCTGGATGAAGTTCCTTATAACATGACAGGCTATCATCGGTTTCTTGACGATGAAGGGTATCCCGGCATAAAGCCACCCTGGGGAACATTGAACGCTGTAGACCTCAATACAGGCAAACTACTTTGGAAGGTTCCACTTGGAGAATATGCAGAACTGACAAAACAAGGAATTCCTATTACGGGCACTGAAAACTACGGAGGGCCACTGGTTACAAAAGGCGGGCTGGTATTCATCGCCGCCACTAAGGATGAAAAGATCAGGGCATTTGATAAAAAAACAGGGAAACAGGTCTGGGAACATGCGTTGCCGGCGGCAGGTTTTGCAACACCGGCTACTTATTATCTAAACGGGAAACAATACATAGTCATCGCCTGTGGCGGAGGTAAGATTGGAAACAAATCAGGCGATTCTTATGTTGCCTTTGCGTTGCCCTGATCATCTTCCATATTCACCGTCACTCTCATCGCCTTCAACCCGCTTACACCCTGTAGTTCCTCGAGTTCCAGGTACTCTACCTCGGGCGCCAGAATATTTTTACTTTGCAGAAACTGTATGTACTCCTGGTATTCTGAAGCCTCTCTGGGATTTGAATACACCATCGCGATCTTCCCAGGCTGCGTCAGCCGCTCCTGTGTATCTTTTATATGAACCTTGTCAAGACGTTTCTTTATTATTTCATATCTGATATTGTAAGAGCCCTCCACATCGAACCGGCGTTCATCCCTGCGGAAACTGATCGAGATCGGCTGGCTGTGGATGAGAAGGAGCTGTGTTGTCTGCAACGGCACCTGCAGGGATGGAATTAAACGTTGCGTAATTCGTGCTATGCCTGCCAGTGATTTCAATTGCCAAAGCCTGATATTTTTCAGGTAGAGAATGTCAAAAGGATTCTTGGGCGAGATAGACTGTCCGATATAGATACTATACTCCACACCATCTGTCCGGTATTTCTCAAAATAATGGGGGTAAGACTTTTGCATGGTTTCCTCCTCGGTTTCGAGATAGGACAATACGCTTTCGTTGATCGTTGCCAATGTCGCTTCATACTCATTGCGATAACGATATAGATACCCATTGCAATTATTCACTTCCTGGAAATAACGATCGGTCAGTTCCTGCACTTTTGGATTACCTTTTTGAAGGTGTTGTAAAACCGGGGTGAGCTCACTGTTGAAAAAATCATTGATGCGGATCTCATCTTCAGCCAGCAGACTTTTGTTGATCGATTCATGAAAACGTTCAATCTTAAATTGCAGACCTTCCAGTAGTGGTAATGACATCTGTTCCTGCAACTGTTTAAGTGTAACAGATGCAAGCCCGAGTTGCTCCATGATATCCTTCTGGATCGCTTTACTTCGCTCGAGGGAAGAATTGCGGATATCGATAGCGCCATACAGCGGATACACTTCGTCGAAGATCACATTACCCTTATACATTGCCGTACCTGGTTTGTTGTGATGATACATGTATTTCCAGGCCACTTCTGCGAATTTCCATTCAACAGAGGGTTGCAATGCTGTAAATTTTTCTTTGATCAACTTCTCTATCCTTGCGTCAAAACTGTCCCTGTTTTTCAGGAGAGCCAGCGAAATAAGCGGCATCGCCGGTTCTATTCTCGCCATTATCTCGAGATCGATAAGGTTAGGAACTGGCGACGCTAATTCCAACAAGCCAAGCAGGCCGTCATTGTCCTGCACAGGATAGATCAGGTAACTACGCATGCCATCCTCCCAAAGCGGCCGCAACAGTGGGAATACTTCTGTTAACTGTTCATCCAGCATAGGTATCGGCATGGGTTCGGCAGTCTCGGTTAGAAACTGAACGCTTCCCTGGAATGCTTTCATACTTTCTTCGTCGTTCGACTTCCAACGTTTTCCCATCAGTCCGTAAGCGGTGCATGTTTCATCGAGTACAAACTCCCCGTTGAGTTTCACAAAAGGTGTAATCCCCACCTCCACCTGGTTCAAACCTACGAGCGCCTGAATATTTGATTTCAGTTCGTTGATAATACCGGCATCACAGCTTTCCTGGCGCAGTAGTACTTTCTTGATCGCATCTAGCGATTCGAGGCTTGTCACATCTTCTGCGATCCAGATGCCAAATCCTTCCGCCCGAAACAATGAAGGTGGCATTGTCTGCAATTGCTTTTCGAGGTCAAGGATTCGAAATGTGTTTAGGCAAACTCCACAATCCTGGATATCGGGTAATTTATCTTTTGGGTGAATATCAATAAAACGCCGGTCGTAGCGCAGTTTGTAATAGCGTTTCATTCCTGTCCTGCTATCAGTAACAGGATATACCAGGTCGGTGTTTGCATTGAGCTGAACGCCGTAAAATTTTTCCATCACATGGCCATAGACCAGGGCAAACTGGGTTTGACGGAGCTGGTCTTCTGATGCATTTTCCGGCAACAGAAACTGGTCATTACGCACAAAAAGATCACGAAACGATCCAGACTCATGAAAGATGGAAAACTTGTACGGCACAGAAAAAGTGAAAATATTCTTTTTCGATTCACTTACTACAGGAAATAGAGTAGTGCCGAGCAGTTCCAGCAGGTCGCGGTTTTCATCCAGCACTTTCTGATCCCTGATCGGTTCCAGCAAAGCCGGTACAGCTTCAAACCTGTCAATTAGATATTTGTATATCCTTGACCTGCTATCCGTTTCATCATTCGCTTTGTTGCGGAGAAAATTAACAAAAGGCCTGAAGGAGATTTGGCTTTCAAGCCCTGCTTCTTCCTGGCTCTGCGGCCGCGAGGCTGATACCAATTTTACTTTGCGGTCAGATCGGATCGCCGGGGCAAAATCTTCCAGCATTGTAATAGGTTTAAGGTTAGATGTTCTGGCCTTATAAAGTTAGGATTAAATAAATAATCATGTTTCAGGTGGGTGGATCTCAAATTTTCGCCAGATCAATTTATCCTGGTAACCATTAATGAACCTCGGGTTAACCTTATTACCTTAGTAAAAAGCCATTTTTAACAATACCCAACCTTATTCCCTTATCCCACTGAAAAATAAGGGAATAAGGTTATTTCCTGTTGTGCTTTTAGGTTACTAAGGTAATAAGGTTTTCATCCCAGCCGATTAAAAATCTTTTCACCAGTTAAAGCGAAATTTGAATTGCACCCCCTCAGGCAAATTTTACCTGTCGACTGGCGCGGGGCGCGTATTTTTGCAGCATGAGCAAGAT
>JAEZRB010000109.1 GCA_023412975.1 Bacteroidota bacterium
GGCGGATGTAGTTAGTTTTGGCGTTGCACCCGGATTGATCCTTAACCAGTTGTTGCGGATCAGTTTTGCAAGGGAAATTGACGGCCTGGATGTATCGATGGTCGCACTGGCTCCTGCATTCTTATTGCCCTGTGCGGCGGCCTGGCGACTGGCAAAATTCAATCTCGATTCCTCGCAACAATATTCCTTTAAAGGTCTTCCTACCCCGGCTGCGGGTATTACTGTAGCTGCATTGCCGCTGATCATTCACTATCAACAGCTAAACCTGCATGAGTTATTACTCAATAAATGGCTGCTTTACGGGATCATTGTATTGCTTAGTTATCTCATGGTTAGCAATCTCCCGCTGTTGAGCCTAAAGTTCCGGGACAGCAGTTTAAAAAATAACCTGCCAAAATATATACTGGTGGGGATCGCGATTGTAGCTGCCATTTTTCTGAAATGGGTGGCGATACCGGTCGTATTCCTCGCCTACGTTATTGTATCTTTGGCGTTCAAAAATAAAATAGCATGACGTACACGGTTCAGATCAAAGTGATGCCTTTAAAAGAACTATTGGATCCGCAGGGTAAAGCTGTGATGGGCGGATTGGAAAACCTTGGCCTGAATGGCGTGGAAGATGTGAGGATCGGCAAACATATTTCACTCCGCATCAATGCTGACTCACCTGAGCAGGCGCAACAAATCGCCGAAGAAGCGAGTAAAAAACTGCTCTCTAATCCTGTAATGGAATATTTTGAGGTAAGCGTGAATTAATCTTATCGTTGAGAACGCTGCCGGCAACTAACAGTTGGCCTGCGGCCACAGCCAATTGTTTTCAACTGTAATTTTTTAAACTTCTCAAACTGCTCATGCTCTACCTGGTTCCCACTCCCATTGGTAATCTCAAGGATATCACGCTCCGTGCCTTGGAAGTGCTGAAGGAAGTGGACCTGATACTGGCGGAAGACACACGCACCAGTTCTCATTTGCTCAATCACTACCAGATAAGCAAACCTCTTACGCCATATCACCAGCACAATGAACACAAGATAGTAACGCACTTAGTCGACCAGTTGCGTGAAGGAAAGACGATGGCCGTGGTTACGGATGCCGGCACACCAGGAATTTCCGATCCCGCATTCCTGCTGGTTCGTGAATGTATAAAAGCAGGCATAAAGGTAGAGTGCCTGCCCGGCGCTACCGCATTTGTACCCGCGCTGGTGAATAGCGGTATACCTTCCAACCGTTTTGTTTTTGAAGGATTTCTCCCTCTAAAGAAAGGAAGACAAACGTTATTGAAGCAATTGGCTGAAGAGGAAAGAACCATGGTGTTTTATGAGTCACCGATGAGGTTGGTACGAACACTTGAAGAGTTTGCGATTTATTTCGGCGCTGACCGCTTATGCTCGGTAAGCCGTGAATTGACCAAGCTTTATGAGGAAAACAAAAGAGACACACTGGCAGAACTGGCCCACTATTTCTCACAAAAAACCGTCAAAGGAGAGATAGTGATTGTAGTGGCCGGCAAGGAAAAATGATAATATAAACCTAAAAATTCGCGCATTTTACAGGGATACAGTAATTGTTCGACAATTTTGCTGCATAACAAATGACGAAAAAGATGAAAAAAAGAATCACAGCCCTGTCTGCAGCCCTTTTATTGATGTCGGGTTTTGCATTTTCTCAGATACGTGAAATACCCAAAGTTGTTGAGGAAACTTTTGCAAACCAGTACCGTGGCGCATCTGAAATTGAATTTAAGGATCGCCTGGTGAGCGTAGACGTGTACTTTATCCAGGATGGAGAAAGTATGATCGCTTCCTATACCAATAAAGGTTTGTGGAAAGAAACGATAAAAGAATGGAGTTTTGATAAACTTCCCGAAGATGTAAAAAATGGTTTTGAAAAAAGTAAATACGCAGACCGCGAAGTCACCGAAACAGTGGTATTGTATTTACCAGGTGATATTACACAGTACCGTTTGAAGGCAAAAAAGAATGATGTCGAAAAAAAATATCTTTATTTCAATCCTAAAGGAAGATTGCTGCGTGAGTCGGTGACACTTTAATCGAAATACATGATATTCGTTTTGACCGGTAAAAAAACATTACCGGATCTGATAATTTTTTAAACTTACAACATGAAACGACTCTGGTTTTTAGTAGTTTGTTTTTTTCTATTTAATAATGCGTTCGCCCAGCCCGGTCGTTGGCAGCAGAAAGTGAAGTATGTGATGGATATTGATATGAACGTACAGACCAATCAGTTTGCCGGCAAGCAAAAGCTGGAGTACTGGAACAATTCGCCCGATACCCTCACACGGGTTTTTTATCATCTCTATTTTAATGCATTTCAGCCCGGCAGCATGATGGACAATCGCAGCCGGCGCCAGGGTACTATACAATCAGGAAGTGGAGGCGACTGGGATTCGAGAGTAAAAGACCGCATCCTGCATCTGAAGACCGATGAGATAGGTTACCAGAAAATCATTTCATTGAAGATGAATGGGCGGCCACAAAAGTTTGAGGTGCTGGAAACTATCCTTGAAGTACAACTCGACAGGCCGATCCTGCCAAAGTCAAAGGTTGTTTTTGATATGGTATTTGAAGCCCAGGTTCCCTTGCAGATCCGTCGAAGCGGGAGGGATAATCCCAATACCAAAGTTCGTTATTCCATGAGCCAGTGGTACCCCAAGCTATGCGAATATGATGCGGATGGCTGGCATCCAACACCCTATGTTGGGCGCGAGTTTTATGGGGTTTGGGGCGATTTTGACGTGAATATCACCATCGATAAAAATTATATACTCGGCGGCACCGGATATTTGCAGAATGCAAACCAAATCGGTTATGGTTACGAAGACGACGGTGTTAAAGTGACAAGACCCGCCGGTAATAAGCTGACCTGGAAATTTACCGCGCCCAAAGTTCATGATTTTATGTGGGCAGCAGATCCTGAATACATACATGTAAAAAGAAAAGTAAGAAAGGATCTCACCTTTCATTTATTATATAAATCTTCCAGCCCTTCCGCTGCAGCATGGGTTAAAATATTGGATAATGCCGAACGTGCACTTCCTTTTATTGAAAAGACATTCGGTCCTTACGATTATAAACAATATTCATTTATTGAGGGTGGTGATGGGGGAATGGAATATCCCATGGCGACATTGCTGGCCGGGCAGGGTGCCTGGCTGCATGAATGGATGCATAACTGGTATCATGGTGTGTTAGGCACCAACGAATCACTCTATGCATGGATGGATGAAGGTTTTACCAGTTATGCCGACAACCGTGTAGAAGCTTTCCTGAAAAACGATACCACTTCTTTTACCCAGGCCGGAAGTTACCGTGGCTATTTTTCGCTGGTAAGAAGCGGAAGGGAAGAGCCTTTGACCACGCACGCTGATCATTTTAATACCAACACTGCTTATTCGGCAGCGGCCTACTCAAAGGGTGCTGTCTTCATTGAACAATTGGGTTATGTTGTCGGTGCAGCAGTGCGCGACAAGATCCTGCTCGAATTCCACCGCCAATGGAAATTCAAACATCCCAATGCATTTGATTTTGTACGGCTGTCTGAAAAAGTGAGTGGAATCGAACTGGACTGGTACCAGCAATATTGGGTGAACTCAATCAAAACAATTGACTATGCTTTTGATAGTCTCTGGGAAGAGGGTGGAAAAACAAGGATCCGTCTGAAAAGACTGGGCCAGATGCCTATGCCTGTCGATTTGCAGTAAACCTTTAAGGATGGCAGTACGGAGATGCATTATATCCCGCTCGACCTGATGTACGGCGAGAAGCCGGCTGAAGGAACGGGTTATCGGAAAGTTTACCCCGCCTGGAAATGGACCAACGAGACTTATGTAATAGAAAGCGACCGGAGACTGGGTGAAATTTCAATCGCCGAGATTGATCCCTCACAGAGGATGGCGGATACTGAAAGACAAAATAACAGGATAAAACTGTAGGCTCCTTTAACAACATAAAAACCATCCGGAACCCCGGATGGTTTTTTGATTAAGGCCCTTGAAAATCAATATGGATAAATGGTAGGTTTTATGGTCAATGGATCATCATGATCAATAACCATCCCAAAGCTACATTGATTCCCACCTACAAACCATACCCGTTTAGTGGTATTTTTTCAAAATTAGCGCCCAAAGTACCGGTTTACGGCTTCGATACGGTTAGTCACATGTAATTTTTCGTATATGTGGTATACGTGCTTGCGTACGGTTTCCGGGCTGATAAACAGCGCAGCCGCTATCTCTTTATACATCAGGCCTTTTGAGAGCTGTTCCAGGATCTCTTTTTCCCGGTTCGACAGCGACTCGAGGTTTTCGGTACCATCGGTGGAGGCGGGTTTGTTCTGAAATGCGGCCACCACTTTCCTCGCGATCTGGCTGCTCATGGGGGCGCCGCCCTGGTACAATTCGCGGATAGCTTCCAGCATTTGTGGAGGTGCGGTTTTTTTAAGAATATACCCGCTTGCCCCTGCGGTGAGCGCCTGGAATATTTTTTCATTTTCCTCGTACACTGTACACATCATGAAATTGGTATTGGGAACCTGGTGTTTCAACGCTTTTACACAATCAATACCCGTTTCATCCGAACCGAGGTTGATATCCATCAGAACAACATCGGGGGCCAGGAGTGGGATCTGGGTGATCGCGTCATGGGCTGTACCAATCGTACCAACACATTCAAAACCTTCCGACATATCAATGATTTCCTCCAGGGCATTGCGCAGGTCCCGGTTGTCATCGACTACACAAACCGATATTTTCTTCATAAAACAAAATTGAGTTTTAGGTGAAGATTAACCAATACCACAAAGTGGTAGTTTTAGTTGTCAACGGGGCACATAGACAATAAATTTATCCTCGAAAAACTCCTCCTCAAAAATCTCCTTGATCTCCATCAAGCGGGGACGGGTGCCACTCTCCTGTATTTCCTGGGCCAGGTCGCCACCCTTCAGGCATATCAGCCCCGGGTGTTGTGAAAAGTCGTCCTTACTTTCTGCAGTTGTTTTCTTAAGCAGGGGCTTGCTCCATCTCCACAGATCTTTCAACGGTGCCACGGCCCTGGAGACCACAAAGTCGAATTTCCTGTTTTTTAGATCTTCCACGCGGCCGTGTTGCGTAGTGATATTGGTAAGACCGGTTTTTTCAGCAACCGCATTCACCACTTTTAATTTTTTGCCGATACTGTCAACCAGGTGAAATTTAACCTCCGGGAAAAAAATAGCCAGGGGTATTCCCGGAAAACCTCCACCTGTGCCGAGGTCGAGAATCTCGGTGCCATCCCTGAATTCAAATACCGCGGCGATAGATAATGAATGTAACACATGTCGTTCATAAAGGCTGTCGATATCCTTGCGTGATATCACATTGATATTTTCATTCCATTCGCTGTAGAGTTCCATTAATGCCTCAAATTGTTTTATTTGAGTATCCGTGAACTCCGAAAAGTATTTTAAAATGATGTCCATCCGCTTTTTGCTTTAGTCCCAGCTCCGGGCTGGTTTTTTCCATAGTGCAGATGCAAAGATGATGTAATAAAGGAACATCCAGATATCCAGGAAAATAAACCATGGCCATAGGTCGGCTTCATCCATTTTCTTCATCGCGCGATAAAAAATAATGGCCTGTGTGATCAGTCTTGCACCAAATAATGCAAGTGCCCAGCGCCAGTCATAAAACAGGATGGTGGTAACGAACAGGGGATAAAAAATAAATTGCGTGATGAAGTACAGCCCGAGCAGAAATTTATGTTTGGCTTTATAATATTTAGCCGTCGTATAATGCCTCGATTTTTGTTTGAGCCAGCCGCTCCAGGTAGTTTTGGGAATAGACCTTGTTATGGCATCCCGTTCGATCACCACAGCTGTATTCCTGGAAGTAGCTACTTTATTAATAAAAAGATCGTCATCGCCACTGGGAATATGGTTGATCGATGAAAATCCTTTGTTGCGAAGGAACAGGTCTTTTTTGTACGACAGGTTCCTGCCCACGCCCATGTACGGTAATCCCGCCAGGGCATATGACAGGTATTGCAAAGCCGTATGAAATGTTTCAAAACGGATCAGCTTATTTAACACCCCTGGTTTTTTGTGGTAGGCTCCGTATCCCAACACGATCTCGATATTGTCGCGATAGCCATCCTGCATGCGGGTGATCCAGTGTTCACTGGCAGGCACACAATCGGCATCCGTGAGCAACAGGATCTCGTGCTTCGCTTCCCTGATTCCAATCGACAAAGGATATTTTTTCCCCCTGATCAGTTTAGCTTCATGCGTAAGCTCAACCACGTTCAAAGTTTTGAATGTTCTTTTTAACTCCTGCAGGATATACTTTGAATCGTCAACCGAATTATCGTTTACCGCGACCACTTCAAAACTGCTGGGATATTGTTGCACCAATAGTCCTGGCAGATTGCGTGCGAGGTTTTCATCTTCATCGCGACTGCAGACGATCACCGAAACGGGGTGTTGTTGCGACTGATCTTTTGGCTTGGTTTTGAAAAAAGCAATGCGACTAAAAAAACAGGTATAATAAAATACCTGGATGGCGGTGGTGGCGGCAAAAGAATAGAAAATAATTTCTCCCCAGTTAATGGTTGGCATGGCGGCGAAAATAGCAAGTTTTGGGAATTTGTAAGGGCCCGACTCCCAATTCCCAATCATTACTGTCCGGGGAATTCTGGCCTTGTGGGGACGGAGAGCATGGCTAGACTTTTTCCTGTTATAAAAAATCAGCATCTATGCTTTACTACCAACGGTTCAGAAACCAGGGGACAGTAGGGACATAGCGACATAAAAACATAGAAAGACACTACAGTAACATCTATGTTAGCTATGATACTATGTTTCTATGTTTTCCAAAAAATACCTGCTATGGAAAGCAGGTCTTGAAACAAAACGGCTATACACCTCGTTGTACCCGTAGCGTCTCATCATCATTAGGAAATTCCCGGAAAAGGCAAAGCCTCTATTAGAGGAAAATCCAGAAAAGTCGTGCTAGTCCTGGCTTCTATAGCACTTTTAAATTTTATTCCGGACAGCAATGATTCCCAATCCCTAATTACTAGATGTTCACACCCCATCCACCCCAAACCTGTACCTTCGCACACCTATGCCGGCTTTAGGTTTTCAGTTACAAAAAACAGATATTGGTTCAAAGGCCCGAACAGGAAAGATCATCACCGACCATGGTGAGATCGAGACCCCGATCTTTATGCCCGTTGGTACCGTGGGCAGTGTAAAAGCGGTGACCCAGCAGCAATTACTCCAGGATGTAAAAGCACAGATCATTTTGGGCAATACGTACCACCTGTATCTCAGGCCCGGCCTTGAAGTGCTGGAAAAAGCAGGTGGCCTGCACCGTTTCAATGGCTGGCCAAAACCTATCCTTACCGACAGCGGGGGATACCAGGTTTTTTCCCTCGCGGGTACCAGGATCATCAAGGAAGAAGGGGTCACATTTCAGTCTCATATCGATGGCTCCCGTCACCTGTTCAGCCCTGAGTATGTGATGGATATCCAGCGCATCATTGGCGGTGATATTGTAATGGCCTTTGATGAATGTCCACCAGGTGGAAGCGATTTCGAGTATGCCAGGGTCTCGATGGAGCTTACGCACCGATGGCTCGACCGGTGTTGGGAACGTTTCCATTCCACGCCAGATAAATATGGCTACACACAAAATCTTTTCCCGATCGTGCAGGGTGGCACTTTCAAGGATCTGCGAAGACAGTCATGTGAATACATCGCTTCAAAAAACGCAACCGGTAATGCGATCGGAGGCCTAAGTGTGGGGGAACCCGAGCCTGTGATGTATGAGATCTGTGACTGGTGTTGTGATCACCTGCCCAAAGACCGGCCCCGTTACCTGATGGGTGTGGGTACGCCCTGGATTATCCTGGAGTGCATCAGCATGGGAGTCGATATGTTCGATTGTGTGATGCCGACCCGAAACGGAAGAAACGCCATGCTTTTTACGACAAAAGGTGTTTTAAATATCGACAATAAAAAATGGGAGCTGGACTATTCACCCATTGATGAAGACCTTGATTGCGAAGTAAGCCGGTTTTACAGCAAAGCCTACCTGCGGCACCTGATGAAAGCAAAAGAATTCCTGGGACTTACCATTGCCAGCATCCATAACCTGGCATTTTATCTATGGCTGGTAAAGGAGGCCCGGTTGCATATCGAGCATGGTGATTTTGCCAGCTGGAAAACGACAATGGTTGAAAGGTTAAAAACGAAATTATAATTTGTAGATCCCGTTTTTGATAGCGTACAGGACCAGGCCAACACGCGACTGCAGATTTAATTTTTTCAATAAATCGTCACGATAGCCATCTACAGTACGGGGACTAACCTGCATCTTAGCAGCAATTTCCCGGTATGTCATTTCTGTGCAGGCATATTGTAGGAAAAGTTGTTCACGATCAGTTAGTGTAGCGATCGATGACATGACTTTTGCATCCGGTACGTCATTTCTAACATAACCAAACATTTTGTTGCTGACCAGCTCGTTCATATAGTAACCGGAATCCCGGATACTATCGAGGGCCTGTTTAAAAACAACAGGTTTGCTGTCTTTTAAAATATAACCGCGGGCGCCTTCCTTTAGCATGCTGATCACTACTTCATCATTATCCATCATACTTAGCACCAGTATTTTTATAGCCGGGGCATTTGTCCGGATCCAGGCAGCGGTTTCAAAACCATTCATCTCTGGCATCGTTACGTCAAGCAGAATTATATCAGGTTGGGGATGTTGCGCAAGCTGGCGAATAAAATCCTTTCCGTTATCGGCTTCGAAAATCACTGAATAACCTTCAAAAGAGCGAACAAGTGAAGCAAGGCCGTTGCGTAGCAGGGCATGGTCGTCCACCAGTGCTATTTTGGTTGTAATATCAGGATTCGACATCTTTCTTTATTGTAATCGTTACCATTGTACCTTTTCCCTTTTCACTTTTGATCGCCAGTTCCGCGTTGATCATTTTCGAACGGTTGCGGAGGTTTTGCAGACCGATGCCACCCGGGTTTCGTCCAACATCAAAACCTTTTCCGTTATCACGTATCCGGACAACAATTTTATCGTTTTCCCTTTTTACTTCCAAATGTATGGTATCAGCAGCGGCATGACGAATGATATTATTGATCACTTCCTGAATCATGCGGAAAAGGATGATCGGCCGGTCCTGTCCTAGTTCAGGCAGGTCATTATCGTGTTCAATTGTCGTTTTGAATTTACCCGATCGTTGCAACCCGGTTAGTAGTTTTTTTACAGGACTAATCCAGCCATGACGACGAATATGATCCGCATCAAGAGAATGACTCAGGTTCCTTAGGTCGGTGATGGCTTTCTCCATCCATTCGTCCATTTGGTTTATTTTTTCGTGATCATTGGGCGCATCGAGGGTATTCAGGTTGATACGCACCAGGCTCAACACCTGGCCAATATTATCGTGAATCTCCTGGCTTATTTCGCGAAAAGTATGTTCCTGTATTTCCAGTTTCGATTTTAAAAGGGTTTGCTCAAACTCGATATTCATGCGCTCCTGTTCGAGCAGGAGTTTATTTTTTCTTTTCAGGTAAATGCGGAACAGGAAAAGAACCGAGATGACCAATAGTAAAATGAAAAGGCTGATCGAAATGACCGTAATGATGATATCTACTTTCTCTTTTTGCATAAATAAAATGCCCTGATAAAACAGCCATACATGAATATACTCATTAACTGGGGTATCAGGCGGTATAGTTTCTGGCCAAAGATAGTAGCCTGGTAAGCCAGAAGATATTTGTACAGCGCAAATGAAATATTAACTACCGGGAAAAAAACAACCAGGCCAATGGTAATCCAGATTACGGGTTGCCATTTTTTTTCTTCGGCCGCATGGTCCAGTTTGAAATAATTGAATAAAAATAACAGCCCGCAGAGTGTGATCAGGAATCCGGCCGCTAAAGAAATATAATTATTGTAAACCTGGACGGGCTGAATCCAGATAAAACAAGTGATAGTACCGGTTAGAAACAGTGCAAGCAGTGTTCCGATCAACGGTCGTGAGCCCACATTAAACGGTATGCGGTAATAGAACATAGCAAAGAAGAGGGCTGAGACGGGGTTGTAAATATTATAGATCACACCCGTCGACAAGTTGGTATTTGTGCGCAGTAGGATAAAAACAATCAGCTCCTGCAGGAAAACGATAAGAAGATACCATGGGAATAATGAAAGCAGCCTGCTCTTTAATTCTCTCCGGTACCAGAAACCAACAAGAGAACTAGCCAGCAGGCATGCCAGGTAAATGAAATGTAAGAGCATTCAATCAGGGATTTAAACCTCCTGCATTGTACGGGTCCTCCTCATCCTTGGGATCGGGATCATCTTTCCCATCCAGCCTTGTGGGCTTGAGTAGAGGTTTACCGCCTTTGTAGGGCCACAGGATGGTAGTGATGCGACCGGCTTTCTCGTGCCCGTCGGGATAGACTCCCAGGCATATTCTCAGTTCATCTGCAGCGGGCATTATCTTGTTGAGCCAGCTCATCAGTTCTGTGGAAGTGAAAGAAATACTTTGTGTTTGTTTACCGGGATCAATTCCGGCCTGTTTCAAAAACCTGAGCCAGGTTTCAACCATCGTGTTGGCCTCAGCTACAGGGATGGGATGATTTTTCATTGTTTAGTAGTTTGGGTGTTTATGCGGGAAGTTATTGCACTGGTACATATTAGCAATGCTTTGGCTTTAAAATGGGTGAAAAAACGGGGTGTAAGGGGGTGAAAACACGGGGTTAAAATTGGGTCTTTTGACGCTTGTCTTTCGTTAATGGTCATCTGACCTTTGTAAAGAGGGTCTGTCAAGACCATTGACCATTAAACCTTACTTTAAATAGACCCTATCCGGACACATACACCTGCCGCCAGTTTTACCTTTTTCAGCGGCAGGTTTTTTTTATAAACGCTTAGTCCCGGAAACATTAAAAAAATTAACTTCGTAGTCAATACCGCACGGTATTAGCTAAAGCTCTCCCTGGTAGCTCCGCACCTGAACCAACATCTTCGGCAATTATTCCAGACAGGTCCTGTTTATTTCTTGCACAGTACTCACTGATTTATTTACACCTTATACTATACCTATGCAAAAGAAACTCGCCTTGTGTATCGGCATCAACAATTATACTGGTACGGGTAGCGACCTGTCAGGTTGTGTAAATGATGCCAGCGACTGGGGGAAAGTGTTAACCCAGAACGGTTTTACCGTGACCCGGCTCCTCGACAAACAGGCGACGCGGAAAAATATTCTCGAAGCCATCCGTTCACTCGTAAGCCAGGCTGTAAAAGGAGATTCGATCGTCTTCCAGTATTCGGGTCACGGTACCTATATTCCCGATCGCGACAATGATGAACTTGATGGAACCGATGAATGTCTTTGTCCTTATGATATTGACAGCAAAGGACCGATCAGCGACGACGAGCTAAATGATTTATTTACCGCGAAGAAGAACGGGGTTAAGATGGTTTTGTTTTCCGATTCCTGTCATTCCGGTACCGTCACCCGCTTCGCGGAAATTAGTACGCCTCCCACCACTACAGGAAAGAATGCACCGATAAGAAAGGTAAAGTTTTTGCCACCGGCCACCTTTCTTTCAAAAAGAGAACTTGCCAAACTTGGCACTACCCGTGTTTTCAGAAGTACTTCACCACCGGGGCGTTATGGAAGCCTGCTTATGTCGGGCTGCCAGGATTATGAGTACAGTTACGATGCATGGTTTAAAAACCGGCCCAACGGTGCATTTACGTTTGTTGCGCTTCAGGCTTTGAAGCATTTGAAAGCTGGTGCCACTTACCAGGACTGGTATCGTGCAATTCGAAAGATCCTGCCCTCTCAACAATACCCGCAGTCGCCCAATCTTTACGGGTCGAGGGCAATGAAAAAGTGGAAGATATTTTCATAGCGTCATGCCGATCGCTGAAGAATTATTTTGTAAATATTCTCACAAACGCAAATTGTAAAGATTATGATAGTCCGAATTTTTAAACCCAGGTATATTTTATACCAGCTTTTAGTGCTGCTGTTTTTTTCCTGCCGGGTAACGCTGGTTCCCGAGTATAACGCGCAACTGGAGGAACAGATCGCGAAGGCTGCCAAGGCCAATGATAAATTGTATATCGATATGATGGATCTTACGGAAAGCGCAAGAAATTATGAAAAATTCAGCGAGCGTTACAACGAAATTGAGTCAGAGATCAATTCCATTATGCTCAAGAATGAGGCGCGGCCAAAGAATGCGGATTTTTTGGTGATCAATAAAAACCTGAAGGAAGCTTTTGAGGAGGCCAAGGCTTATCATAAAGAAAGTGGAACGCTTAAGAATGGTGAGATCAAAGCCTACCAGGCCAGCCTGGCGGGATTCTGGAAGCCCCTGTATATCGCGGAGATTGCCCTGAAGCCGGCGAAAAAATAGTTCGGTGTTCCGGTTAGCAGTTCGCAAATAAAATTATCAAAACAAAATCATCTACTATGGCCCTCGATATGAATGAAGTGGTAGCTCAAATGCTGGGAGCGATTAAAACAACAGTAAAAGACGACTGGAAGCTGGTAAAAGATTCAGCCGGATCGTTTTTACAAAGTCGTAAGGACCGGCTCGAATTGCTGGCCAGTTTGCGGGTCAACAATGAGATCAGCAAGAAATTTTTCCTCAAGCGGATGGAGGACGAAAAGAAGATATTGGAGTCGGAATTGCATGCCGTCGCCATCCTGACCAAAGCGATGGCACAAAGGGCAGCAAATGCAGCGATCGGTGTGCTGGGTAAAGCGATAGACAAGTTGATTCCTCTGTAATGCTGTTGATTATTCCTCCAACAATTTCATTCCTGTTTTGGTCAGGTCTATTTTCCGTTGTTTGTACAGCGCGCCGGTGGTCATCTTGAAGGTTTTCTTGCTCATGTCAAAAAAAGAATAGATCTCTTCCGGCGATGATTTGTCGTGGTAGGGGAGATAACCGTCATTTTCCCGTAACAGGCGCAAGATTTTTTCACCCTCGTCCTCTACCCGTTCATAACCGGGTTTGCCGGCCACTACATCAATTTTATTACCCGGAAGGATGGTTTTGATAAATCCCTGGAAACGGTCACCGATCTTAATATCGCGAAAGACTTCATTGAAATGAAGGATACCGGTGTGGCGGTTGTTGATAATGACTACATAGCCCAAATCACTTTGACGGTACACCAGCAGGTCAACCACATCTTTTTCTTTTACCGTCAGCTCATCGTTGGAAAGCGAGGGTTCGATCCTTTCGGTAGCGGCCAGTCTGCCGGTGCGTTCGTCCTTATAAATTTTGACCAGGTATTCACCGCCTGGTCGCATAAAACTTATTTGTTGTGATTTGGGTACGAAAATGTCCTTCATCAAACCCCAATCCATAAATGCACCCTGTGCGGTTGTGTTCACTACTTTCAATCGCACAATGTCACCCAGTGCTCCCCGGGGTTGCAGGGTGGTGGCAATAACACGATCTTCGCCATCATGATAAAGAAATACTTTTAGCTCATCACCAATACGGGTGCCGGGAGGCACAAACCGGCGTGGCAGTAGTATTCCCTCGGCGCCATCATCGAGGAAGACGCCCATTTGTTTCTGCTTGATTACTTTCAGGGTATTGTATTCGCCGATTTTTATCATGTGACCTAATTTCACATCAAAGGTAACGGTACCCGGACTTTCATATGCGAACATCCTTCTACGCTGGTGCCAAATTTCACAATTCATTCCCCAATAATTCTTTTCCTTTGCATGGCGCATGAAGAAGATCGACTGGTATATACTTAAAAAATTCCTGGTAACTTTTGTGTTTTGCATGCTGCTGTTCATGGTCGTGGCAGTTGCTGTCGATACCAGTGAGAAAGCCGATGATTTTGTAAAGACGGGGCTCAGTACTTATGAACTCATCAACCAGTATTACCTGGGGTTTGTTCCTTTTATCTGGGGACTGCTTTTCCCGCTTTTTGTATTCATTTCCGTGATTTTTTTTACCAGCAGGATGGCAATCCGCTCGGAGATCATCGCCATCCTGGCAAGCGGTACCAGTTACAACCGCATGTTGCGCCCCTCCCTGGTGGGTGGTATTCTGCTGGGACTGATCTTGTGGCTGGGCAACAGGTACCTGATACCCCGTGCCAATGGTATACAGGCAACCTTTAAAGCCAACTACCTTGATAAGAACGATCCCACCAAACAGAGACAGCTGACCGATTGCCGCAATTGTTATTACCGTCGTATCGATTCCATCACTTATGTGGGGATCAAAAACTATGATACTACCACCAAAACAGGTACTACCTTTTTCCTCGACAAGGTGAAAAATAATCGCGTTATATATAACGTGCGATCTAATTATATCCAGTGGGATACAGCGCATCATCAATGGCGCCTGCACAATGCGATTGAGCGCAGGGTTGATTCCATGGGAGAGACCACAAAAAAACTGGATACCCTGATGCTCAACATCGGGTTGAAACCGGAAGAATTGCGAAGGGATGAATACCTGAAGGATAAACTTACGACGCCGGAACTGGTGGCTTTCATTGAGCGGGAAGAGGCGCGGGGTACGGAAGGACTAAGCGCACTTAAAGTTGAACGATACCGGCGCACTGCCACACCTTTTGCTGTACTGCTACTGACCCTGATCGGTGTGGTACTGGCCAGCCGGAAGACAAGAGGAGGGAGCGGGCGTCACCTGGCAGTAGGTATCATTACTGCGGCCTTATTTATTATGTCGGACAGGTTTTCAACGGTATTTGCTACTAAAGGCAACTTTCCACCCCTGCTTGCCGCCTGGGTGCCCAATATCATATTCTCCTTTGTGGCATTTATGATGTACAAGAGAGCGCCAAAATGACACGGCGATCGTCACCACGAATTTGAAGCCTTCGAGCTTTTATCTTTTAAGTCGCTATATCTGCTTTTCCGTTGAACTTAGGGGTTCAATTTTTTGTTGCTACAGGGGCATTACCTACCTTTATCCCCTCCAGATTATCAGATTTTTATAAACGCATTTTCATGGGAATTTTAAAAGAAAGGTTTAAAGTAAAGGCCGATCAACTGGGTGCAGAGATCAAAGAAATTTTGAAGGAGCATGGGCAAAAAGTGATCGGTGAAGTACAACTATCCCAGATATACCAGGGAATGCGCGGTATTACCGGGCTCGTTACTGAAACTTCGCTTTTGGATGCCCAGGAAGGCATTCGTTTCAGGGGTTATACTATTCCTGAATTAAGGGCAAAACTGCCAAGGGTTCCGGGTGGTTCCGAACCCCTGCCGGAGGGTTTATTTTACCTGATGCTGATAGGTGAACTTCCAACCGAGGAGGATGTGCATCACGTCACTTCGGTCTTGCAAAGACGCAGCCATGTTCCCAATCATGTATTCGATACTATAGAAGCTTTGCCGGTTACGGCTCACCCCATGACTCAATTTGTGGTAGCAGTGATGGCCCTGCAGACCGAAAGCCAGTTTTCGAAGAAATACGCGGCGGGTTTAAATAAAAAAGATTACTGGGAGACGGTTTTCGATGATTCAATGGATCTGATCGCACGATTACCCAGAGTAGCAGCTTATATATATCGTCGCAAGTATAAAAATGGTGATCATATCCAGCCCAATGGCCTTCTGGACTGGGCGGGTAATTTCGCGCATATGTTGGGATACCAGGACAATACTTTCAAGGCTTTGATGAGGTTGTATATGACCATACACGCCGATCATGAGGGAGGTAATGTATCCGCACATGCTACCCACCTGGTGGGATCCGCGTTAAGTGATCCCTATCTGAGCTATGCTGCAGGAATGAATGGCCTGGCAGGACCCCTGCACGGGCTTGCCAACCAGGAAGTGATCAAGTGGATCTTCGAGATGCAGGAGGAGTTGAAAACAGAAGCGCCAACAAAGGAACAGATCGAAGAGTATGTGAAGAAAACCCTCAGCGAGGGCAAAGTGGTGCCAGGATATGGACACGCCGTACTAAGAAAAACGGATCCGCGCTTTATCGCGCAGATGGAGTTTGGCAAAAAACACATGCCGGATGACAAACTGGTCAATACCGTCTGGAATATCTACGAGGTGGTACCGCCAATATTGCAGTCGCTGGGCAAGGTAAAAAATCCCTGGCCCAATGTTGATGCTCACAGTGGTGCTTTGCTGGTGCATTTCGGGATGAAGGAGTATGAATATTATACTGTATTGTTTGCTGTAAGCCGTGCACTCGGTGTACTGAGCAGTCTTTGCTGGGACAGGGCTTTAGGTTTGGCGTTGGAAAGACCCAAATCGGTTACTACCGACCTGGTGAAGAAATGGTTGAAAGGGGAAGAGAATATTTGGGGAGATTAAACCCCATTCTGTTTCATATTTTTATCGAAGCCCTTGAGAACAGTCAGGGGCTTTTTGAATTATGGTGATGAATCTGTTGCGATGGAGCATGTACAAGCGGTTGCGGTAGAGGTATATGACAATTTTTAACCGTAAATGAGCGGGGTTATTCTGGTACGGTTTTTATACAATTTTATATACAATTTTATTCCTTAACTCTTAAATTTTATCACCATGAACACGAAGAGTAAAGTTTTACTTGGTATCTTGGGTGCCGCAGCTGCCGGGGTAGTCATAGGTATGCTAATCGCTCCCGATAAAGGAAATGAGACCCGTAAAAAACTGAAAAAGACAGCAGGTGAGTGGGCCGATAGCCTGGGTCATTTATGGGAAAGAGGACGTCACGCGGCTGAAGAAAGCGTGCAGGATTTAAAAGATAAAGCTCGTTATGCCAAATCCGCTGCTGAGGAAAAAGTTGGTAAAATGAAAGAAAGTTTCACCTAGCAGCAGGACCACTACCGGAGAAGGATCTCACGATGCTTCTCCGGTTTTTAATACCAGGATTTAATAATGGAAGGAACAAAGGAAAAAACTGCTGACCTGTCTGATCACGCCCATGACCTGGCGGATCATATCGGGGACCTGGCTCAAACTCTTTACAGGCTTGCCATCGTCAATGTAACGCAAAAAGCTTCTGAGATCGTGTCGGGGGCTGTTGTCGCGATATTGTTGGCCATATTTACATTTTTCATATTATTTTTTGGCGGCCTGGCACTGGGGTGGTGGCTTGGTACCCTGCTGGATAATCGTGCCCTGGGCTTTGTGCTGGCAGCCGCATTTTTCCTGTTGCTGGTACTGATTGTCATTGTCCTGAAGAAAAAAACCATTGTCCCGATGATTCGGAACATGGTCGTCAAAAAAATACATGAGTAAATCTATATCTACATACGAGGAATTACTGGAAGAGAAAGCAAGGCTAAGTGCATTGCTCGACGCGCAAAAGCGACTGGTACGGGAGGATATCAATATGATCAAGACCGAGTTGATCCCAGCTCGCAGGGCCCTGGCAGTTGCCGGTAAATTTGCTACCAGGGAGAACCGCAACAACGTGCTCACGATCGCCGCGGATACGGCCATTGACATGGTCGTTAAGAAATTTATCCTTTCCAAGGCCGGGTTCATTACCCGCATGGTGATTCCTTTCCTGATGAAAAACTTCTCATCGCATGTTATTGCTGATAACAAAGACAAGATCATCAGCATGATCACTTCCCTCTTTAGCAAAAAGCATGAGAACGGCACTTCTGATAACGGGAAAGCTGCCTTTAAATCGGAAACCAAGGCCCCGCTCAACGAAGAGGGGGAAGAGTACTAACTGCCTTTCATTTTTATTTCAAATCCCCTATTTTTGCTGCCCCGTTAGGGAACTAGTTCAGTTGAGATCAAATATTTCGGGGAACTAGCTCAGTTGGCTAGAGCGTCCCGATGAAATCGGGAAGGTCAGTTGAGATCAAATATATTTCGGGGAACTAGCTCAGTTGGCTAGAGCGCTTGCATGGCATGCAAGAGGTCAGGGGTTCGACTCCCCTGTTCTCCACAAAGAAGTCTGCGATTAGCAGGCTTTTTTATTGATGAGATTTTGCGACTAGAGCGTCCCGATGGTCATCGGGAAGGTCAGGGGTTGACCCCC
>JAEZRB010000121.1 GCA_023412975.1 Bacteroidota bacterium
TTACTAGATGTCAGAAGCTTTAAGTGTCTGACATGGTATCGGAAGCCAGCCTTTAAAAAAAAACATTTTTAGCCCGTGATTTACCCATGGTTTTCTCCGGAATTTGGGTTACCAGATGTCAGAAGCCTTAAGTATCTGTCCAGCCATTACACATGATATGGTAAAATAACCCGGAATGCCTAAATTGGCTTTTTGATCAAACCCATACGAAAATGCCCGGAGATCCCCATATTATCAATAAATCAAAAAGTAATAACACCTATGATGCTATCGTTGTGGGTTCGGGCATCAGCGGAGGCTGGGCCGCTAAAGAGCTTTGCGAAAAAGGATTAAAAGTCCTGTTGCTCGAACGTGGCCGTCACCTCGACCACGGAGAATATCCCACGGCTACCATGCAGACCTGGGAATTTCCTCACCGTCTTAATCTAACACAGGAAGACAGGAAGCGCAACTTTGTTCAAAGCCGTCACTACTCTTTTAGGGAAGACAACAAGCACTTCTACATCAATGACCAGGAGAACCCTTATGAGGAACGCAAACGATTTGACTGGATAAGAGGGGATATTGTCGGAGGGCGCTCCCTTTTGTGGGCGAGGGCCTGCTATCGCTGGAGCGACCTGGACTTTGAAGCCAACCTGCGCGATGGCCATGGCGTGGACTGGCCGATCAGGTATAAAGATATTGCGCCCTGGTACGACTACGTGGAATCATTTATCGGCGTGAGCGGTAATCGTGATGGTATCGGTGTGGTGCCGGATGGCATTTTTCAGCCGCCATTCGAAATGAATATTGTGGAGAAACATTTCAAACAAGAGGTAGAGAGAAATTATAATGATCGTCATGTGATCATGGGACGGACGGCTAACCTGACGCAACCGGTTAAAGGCCGCGGACAGTGCCAGGCTAGAAATCTTTGTCACCGTGGTTGTCCTTATGGCGCATACTTCAGCACCAATGCCAGCACTATCCCGGCTGCCTATGCCACGGGAAACCTCGAGGTCAGGCCGCATTCACTTGTAAACAGGGTTTTGTACGACGAACAAAAACAGAAAGCCACGGGCGTCGAGATTGTTGATACAAATACGAAACAAACTGAAGAGTTTTATGCCAGGCTTATTTTCCTGAATGCGTCTACGGTGGCGACAGCATTTATTTTACTCAACTCAACTTCAACCCGTTTTCCAAATGGGTTAGGTAACGGCAGCGACCAGGTAGGGCGCAACCTGATGGACCATCATAAAGGTATTTCTGTTGTAGCGGATGTTGATGGATTTGAAGACAGTTATTATTATGGTCGCAGACCAGCGCCTTTCTATATTCCCCGGTTCCGGAATGTCAGGGAAAAGCAGGAAGCTTTTCTTCGGGGCTATCATTTTGGGGGTAGTGCATACCGGCCCAGGCGCGCGGGGGAAGCCAAACTTGGTGAAGCTTTGAAAGAGTCATTATCGGTGCCTGGTAGCTGGCAGGTCGGTCTTTATGCCTTTGGCGAATGCCTGCCTTACTCTGACAACAGAATTACACTCAACAAAGATAAAAAAGATCAGTGGGGACGGCCGCAACTCGCTATTGACTGCGAATTCCGCGAAAATGAAAAGGCCATGCACGAGGATATGAAGGTCACCGGTGCGGAGCTTTTGGACAAAGCAGGATACAGGAATATCCGGGTATCAGCAAGTATATCGTTTCCAGGCAATGCCAACCATGAAATGGGTATCGCCCGGATGGGACACGATCCCAAAACATCCGTTTTGAATAAATACAACCAAATGCATGAGGTGCCCAATGTATTTATCAGCGACGGTTCCTGCATGACCTCGGGATCCTGCGTCAATCCCTCACTCACCTATATGGCTCTTACCGCAAGGGCATGCGATTATGCTGTAAAAGAACTTAAGAAGAATAATATCTAATCAGCATTGCGACCAAAGCTGGTGCCGTTTATTGCTGTGAGGCATCCGCTTCGTTGTCATCATCGCCATTTACGTTGACCGTATGCCTGAAACCTATGGGCTGAAAGGGTAGTTTGGTTTTAGGATCATCATCGTCATAGTCTTCCCATTCAGTAATGTCTTCCAGCAGTTCTTTTACATGCTGATAGATTGAGGCGGTAAGTAGTTCGGAAGGTCTTAATATTTCAAGGCTGAGTGGCCTCTTGGGTTCACCGTAACCTTCGATATGCGGACTAACCAGCATCACCATGATCTTTCCGTTGAAAAGTTGCTGGTAGATCAGTGATCCGTTATTTTTAACCATGATACGTTTTACTTCGGTATCATCCAAATTCTCTGCAATACCACTACTGCTGCGGCCAAGATCAAGAACAACCGCCTCAAGATTTTCAATATTGTTTTTTTCTGTCACTGATGCCTTCAACCCGGTTTGCTGCACAATATCACGAAGGGTATCCCCGATAAATTGCCTGGATTTATCATTCCATTCCTGACGGTAGTTGATCGTATTTTCCAAAACCCGCTTATAGGCGTTTACTTTTTCATGTAGTTTGGCAATATCCACGTTCATAATTCTAAATAATTTAATTCAGCTACGCGGTAGCGTTATATGTTGATTTGTTAGCCGGGTAAATCATCATCAGAAAGACAAGCAAAGCGCCTACACATTCGAGCAGTTCGGCCCTTTTACCATCGGGGATCAGTGATGTAGCAATAAAGACGATTAAGAAACCGATCACCTGGTACCATTGTGGTACTGGTATGCCCCAACGATCAATAAGTTGTCTGCCGGCCTGGTGCCGTCGATACAAAATAGGAACAACGACCAGGTAGATGCCCATTACACTGACAAGCACAATGGAGAAAAGAAGTTTGTTCAGTTTTACGCCACCAACAACAAGGTTGTGCAGGTTAGTCTCCTGCTGTGCATTGTTTTTCTGAAAATACGCTGGTGTTTCAATGCCGATCACACGCTGACCCCAGGAAATTTCTTCACCGGCTGCAAAAAATAAAAACAAGGCCAGGAAAAAAGTGACGAAAAGGAACCAACGCGTTTTCTGCCGGAATAATTTTAAAAAGCGACGAAAACACACGATTGAACCGCCCAGTAAACCCAGAACGGTAATCCATTCAACCAGCCCGTCTTCTTTTACATACTCGTCGAATTGCGGCTTGTCCGTGTAAAAAAATATGAATCCAAGGGCAAGAAGTATAAATCCTGCCACAAGGATGATCCATTCAAGTAATGTAAGTCTGTGTTTTACCATAGTAATTAGGCTTAATCTATAATATGCAAAATTAAACCTGCTGCGAAGTTGCAGTAAAATAAATTATTAACGCAAAAATGCCGTGACAAGAGATATGCTTAAATAAATTACATTTATCGATAAAACCACCAAGATGAAAAAAGTCCTCCTTCTATTTGCTGTTCTCTTTCTTACAATCACCATCACACAAGCGCAGAAAACTTATATCTGGTGTGGCGTTTTGATCGACGGCATTTCGGATACCCCGTTTAAGGATCGTACCATAGTGGTGGAAAAGGACAGGATTATTGCTGTTGAAAATGGATTTTCAAAGCCGGGTTCCAGTGACAAACTTGTCGACCTGAAAACAAAAACGGTTACTCCCGGCTGGATTGATATGCATGTCCACCTGGAATCGGAGACCCGTAAAGGCAATGCTGCAGATCGGTTTACCCTGAATCTGACTGATATCGCTTTTGAGTCGGTGCGATATGCGAATATTACCCTGATGGCGGGGTTTACCAGCGTACGCGACCTGGGAGGATCGGGTGTGAATGTGTCTTTACGCAACGCGATCAACAGGAACTCGATTAAAGGTCCGAGAATTTTTACAGCTGGCAAATCCATCGCCACCACCGGTGGTCATGCCGATCCTACCAATGCCTATCGAAAAGACCTTGCAGGCAATCCTGGACCAAAAGAGGGTGTCATCAATGGTGAGTCAGATGCATACCAGGCCGTGAGGCAGTGCTATAAAGATGGTTCAGATCTTATCAAAATAACGGCAACAGGTGGTGTACTCAGCCAGGCAAAGGATGGTGCGAACGCGCAGTTTACGGAAGCCGAGATCAGGGCTGTCGTTGCCGCAGCTAAAGACTATGGTTTTAAAGTTGCAGCGCATGCGCATGGCGCCGAAGGCCTCAAAAGAGCTGTTAGAGCCGGTGTGAGCTCTATCGAACACGGCACTTTCATGGATGATGAAGCCATCAGCCTGATGAAGCAACACGGCACCTGGTATGTACCAACGATTATTGCAGGAAAGTCAACTGCCGACAGCGCAAAGATTCCCGGTTACTATACAGAAATTGTGACTCCGAAGGCCCTGGCTACCGGCCCAAAAATACAATCTGCTTTTGCCAAAGCTCATAAAGAAGGAGTAAAAATCGCATTCGGCACAGATGCAGGTGTATTCAGGCATGGCATGAACTGGCTGGAATTCGGCTATATGATCGAAGCAGGTATGAAGCCGATAGATGCCATCAAGGCGGCGACAATTAACGCTGCCGAATTATTAGGTGAACGTGATAGATTGGGCAGTATTCAGCCCAACAAACTTGCCGATATCGTAGCCGTTGATGGCGACCCATTAAAGGATTCCAAAGTTTTTGGTAAAGTGGTGTTTGTGATGAAGGGAGGGGTGGTGTTTAAAAGTATTGGGAATTAGGAATTAGGAATCATTATTGTCCGGGGAACTCTGGAGTACTATAAACCACGGCGGGCACGGTGAGCACAGCGAAA